>JAGTUV010000152.1 GCA_018224305.1 Gemmatimonadota bacterium | reverse complement strand
GGCGTCGGCGTCACCGCGTCGCGGTCGCGAGCCGCGCTCGCCTCGCTCCTTCGCCGGGCGGTCGCGCGGCGGCGCGACGTCGCGGATTTCCTCGTCGGAAGCGGAGCCGTCGGCTTCGTGAGCGATCTTGACGGCGGCCATGGCAATGTCCATGACGTCGAACTCGGACGCGAGCGTTTCGACGACGACGCGGTAGTTCTCCATGTCATCGGCGAGGATGGTCTCGCGGAGGGAGGCGCGGGTGATCTCGAGCCGGCGTGCGTGCAGGTCTGCGACCGTGGGCACCTTTTCGACGGTGATGCGCTGCCGTGTTACACGCTCGATGTTCTTGAGCATGCGATGCTCGCGCGGCTCGGCGAGCGTGATGGCGACGCCTTCACGTCCGGCACGCCCGACGCGACCGATGCGATGCACATACGACTCCGGTGCCGACGGCACGTCGTAATTGATGACGTGTGTGAGCTGGTCAATGTCGAGGCCGCGAGCGGCGACGTCGGTAGCGATGAGCAGGTCGGCGGTGCCCTGGCGCAGCCGCCCCATGGCGCGGTCGCGCTGTTCCTGAGACATGCCGCCGTGCAGCGCTTCCGCGCGGTAGCCGCGTGCATTGAGCGTGTCAGAAATCTCGTCTACCTCGTTGCGCGTGCGGCAGAACACGAGGGCGGCGGTCGGCGCCTCCACGTCGAGCACGCGTCCGAGTGCGAGCAACTTCTGCGCGCGGGTCACGATATAGGCCGACTGCCGTACGAGCGGCGCACCGCCCTCTGCCGGTGCGGCGCGCGCGATCTCGATGCGCACGGGATCGCGCAACTGCCTGCGCGCGAGCGCGGCGATCCGCGGCGGCATGGTCGCGGAGAACAGCACGGTCTGACGGTCCTCCGGCGTCTCGCTCAGAATCGCGTCGAGATCGTCGGCGAATCCCATGTCGAGCATTTCGTCTGCTTCATCGAGCACGACGGTGCGCACGTTCGCGAGAGCAAGCGTGCCGCGGCGGATGTGATCCAGTGCGCGCCCCGGTGTCGCGACGACGAAGTGCACGCCGCGCTTGAGCGCGCGCAGCTGGCTGCTGATCGGCTGTCCGCCGTAGATCGGCAGCACGCGGGCACCCAGTTCGCGTCCGTAGCGGTGCACGGCCTCCGCCACCTGAATCGCCAACTCGCGGGTCGGCACGAGGATCAGCGCCATCGGCTGTGGTGCATCGCGGTTCTCGGCGAGGACCTGGAGCAGCGGCAGTGCGAAGGCCGCGGTCTTGCCGGTGCCAGTCGCCGCCTGACCGAGCAGGTCGCGTCCTTCCAGCAGTGGCGGAACGGCTTCGCGCTGGATGGGAGTCGGTTCCTCGTAACCCAGCGTCGTCAGCGCGGTGAGCAGCGCATCGGCGAGGCCGAGGTCGGCGAATGTTGTCGAATCGTCTGCGGCCTGGCCCGACATGTCAGTTCCTCGTCAAAGTTGTGGATCGGATACGTTCCTCGAACTCGCGCATTACCTGCGCCACCGGCTTCACTTCATGGATGCCGCCCACGCTCCGGCCGGCCTGCCAGAAGTCCTGCGTCGCCTTCGGATCGAGCGAAGCCTTGCGCAGCTGCATTGCAGAGCGGACGGCATAGAAGGTACGCATCCAGTGCTTCGTGCGACGACCGCGCAACATCCAGCGGGCGAAACCCCCGGCTTTCGTGCCCACGCGTTCTACGTACGGTGTACGGATCACCGCGAGCGGCACGCCCGTGATGCGTTCACTCAGTACGATGTCATCCTCTTCTGCCTCCACGATCGCGTGCTTGTACGCATCACTGGCGGTACACTCCGTCGTCGCGATGAAGCGCGTGCCGAGCTGCACGCCGTCGTAGCCCATGCGCAGGGCATCGACCAGCTCGTCCGGACTGCCAATGCCGCCCGCGCACACGAGCGGCAGGCCGAGTGGAGCGAGCTCATCGAACAGTTGCTGCGCCGGCTTCGGCCCGGCATGTCCACCCGCGCGACTGTTGACCGCGATCAGGCCGTGCACACCGCCCGCGATCGCCTTGTCCGCCCACTTCCGCTCTGTCACGTCGTGATAGACGCGTGCGCCGGACTGCGCGGCGCGCTCGACGACCCAGCGCGGATTGCCGAGTGACGTAACGAAGAAGCGCACGCCCTCCTCGAGGGCAATGTCGATCCAGCGCTCCATACGGTCGCGATAGATGCGCGATGAACTCTCGAGCAGGGCGTTCAGGCCGATCGGCCGGTCGGTCAGCCGCCGGATGTAGCGCAGGCCCTCGCGGAAATCATGGCCGTGGACGTACGTCAGCGACACCGGCTGCACCACACCGATTCCGCCGCCGGCAGAGACCGCGGCAACCAGCTCCGGGTTGCTGCACGGGTACATGGCACCGCCGATGATCGGCAGCTCAATGCCGAGTTCCTGCGTCATGCGCGTGTCGGCGAGCGTCACGCGCACACCGGCGATCCGAGTTTGCCGATCACACGCGCTCCAGCTTCCAGGTGACGCGTGCGACGGCTACGCTGACATTGTCACGGTCACGGATGTCGGCATGCACGTCAGCCGTCACCGGCTCCGTGACATCCGGCAGCGCGGCCGTGCCCGTGGCCGTCAGCGTGCCGCGCGCCTTGTGGAGATACTCGATGGTGATCGCCGTCGGAATCCCGCGCACGCCGGCCGGCATCGCCGCCGATGCCGCCAGTCCGCTCGCCAGCTCGCCGAGGTTCGCAAGGGCGATAGCATGGATGGACCGCAGGTGATTCCTCACACCGCGCCGATCCTTCAGTTCGACCACGGCGCGGCCCGGCTCCAATTCCAGCACGGTTGCCCGTATGGTGCCGGTGTAGGGAGCGAGGCGGCCGACCATCCTGCTGAACAACCAGCGGCCGCCCGGTTTGTCGCGCATTCGCGCCCAGGATGTGACGAGTCGTGTCCCGAAGGAAGCATCGCGTGCAGGTTTACTCATAGCCGTTGATTGTAACGTAGCAACTCGGGCATTCACAACGGCACGCGTGATGGGGGCTGCGACTCCTGCTGGTGGCCCCGTTTCAGTTTGGCGGCCCCGTCGCCGTCTGCTGGCCCCGTTGCCGCCGGGTGGCTCCGTTGCCGCCGGGTGGCTCCGTTGCGGCCGGGAGACACCTGTGCGGTCCGCTGGCCTTGCCACCCCGAGAGCCGGTCCGGGCTGGCCCGCCCAGCCACACCGGAGCATATTGGCCGCCGGCCATTCGGCCGCACTCGCATCCGTCACCGCGCCGGAGTTCATCATCGAACGTCGTCAGCGTATCGGCCTCTTCGCCGGCCCCGTTCTGCTCGTGGCGCTGCTGCTGCTCGCACCGCCGGCGGGGATGTCGCTGCCGGCGTGGCGCACCGCGGCGGTGGGAATCTTCATGGCGTGCTGGTGGATCTCCGAAGCGATCCCCATTCCGGCGACCGCGCTGACGCCGCTGCTGCTGTTTCCGCTGCTCGGGATCCTGCCGATCGGCCCGACCGCGGCGCCGTACGCCAACCCGATCATCTTCCTGTTCCTGGGCGGGTTCGTGATCGCGCTTGCCATGGAGCGGCACAATCTGCACCGTCGCATTGCGCTGAGAGTCGTGCGTGCCGTAGGCGTGCATCCGCCCGTGCTCATCCTGGGGTTCATGCTCGCGACAGCGTTCATGAGCATGTGGGTGAGCAACACGGCCACCGTGGTCATGATGCTGCCGATCGGCCTGTCCGTCGTGCGTCTCGTGGATCCGGAAGTTGGTGACGGCCCCATGGAGATCAATTTTGCGATCGCGCTCATGCTCGGCATCGCATATGCCGCGAGCATTGGCGGCCTTGCGACGCTGATCGGCACACCGCCCAATGCACTGCTCGCGGCGTTCATGCGCGAAACCTACGACGTGGAGATCGGCTTCGCGCAGTGGATGCTGATCGGCCTGCCGCTCGTGATCGTGGCACTGCCCGTGACATGGGTCGTGCTCACGCGTCTCGTATTCCCGATCCGCATCCGCGAGATACCGGGTGGCGCCGAAGCGATCCGGCGCGAATATGAGAAGCTGGGGCCGGTCTCGCGCGCGGAGCGCAGTGTCGCGGTCATCTTCGTAGTGACCGCACTGCTCTGGATCACGCGGCCGCTGCTCGACCCGTACCTGCCCGGCCTCTCGGACACATCCATCGCCATCGCCGCCGCGCTCGCGACGTTCATCGTGCCGGTGAGTCTGCGGCACGGCGAGTTCCTGATGGACTGGGAGACGGCGGAACGGCTGCCGTGGGGCGTTCTGCTCCTGTTCGGCGGCGGTCTCGCACTGGCCGGAGCGATCACCACCACAGGCCTCGCCGGCTGGATCGGCGAGCAGATGACCGCGCTCCAGTCATGGCCGCTGCTGCTCACCATCATGCTCGTCACTGCCATCATCATCTTTCTGACGGAACTGACGAGCAATACGGCAACGGCCGCGGCGTTTCTGCCGCTGGTGGCATCACTTGCGCTCGGCATCGGCGAGAACCCGTTCGTGCTGCTCGTGCCCGCAGCACTCGCGGCGAGCTGTGCATTCATGCTGCCCGTCGCGACACCGCCGAACGCGATAGTCTACGGCAGCGGCCATGTCACGGTGCCGCAGATGGCGCGTGCCGGCATCTGGCTCAACCTGCTCTTCATCGCCCTGATATCGCTCACTGTGTACACGCTGGTGCTGCTGGCATTCGGTGTGGAGATCGGCAGCGTGCCCGACTGGACAGCCGCAGCCATGGGAGGCTGACTCGATGGATCACAACCGCACTGCACCGCTGCACGTAGCGGCACTGCTACTCATCATGACGGTGGGCTGCGTCACGACGCCCGAGCCCGATTTCGCGGCCGCGATCCGCTACAACCAGCTCGGCTACCTGCCGGAGGCACCCAAAGTCGCCGTCGTGTGTTCGCGCGATGAGCGGCTGCCGCGCACGTTCAGCGTGCACGATGCGGGCGGCCGTACCGTCCTCGGCCCTCTCGCCGTCGAGGTCGGCGGTGCGTTCGGCGGCTGCGTCGCGACGGCCCGTCTCGACTTCACGGGCATCACGTCGCCCGGGCGGTATACGATCGTGGCCGCGCCGAACCTGGCGGCTACCGTGCGCATCGCGCCGGACGTGTATCGCGGCACCGCCGACTCGCTGCTCGCCTACATGCGCCAGCAGCGGTCACTCTTCAATCCGTTCTTCGGTGACTCCGTTCATCATCGCACGGACGCAGTGCTCGTCGATCATCCTGAGGCCGGCACGTTCATGCCGGTGGCCGGTGGCTGGGCGGATGCAGCGGACTACCTCCAGTACGTCACGACATCGGCGCACGCGACGTTCGTCATGCTGGCCGCGCACCGGGATCATCCATCGTCGTTTTCGGACGCGTTCGGCGCCGATGGTCTGGCGGGCGCCAACGGCATCCCCGACGTGCTGGACGAAGCGCGCTGGGGACTCGAGTGGCTGGTGCGCATGCACCCGCGCGATGACCTGATCCTCAACCAGATCGGCGACGACCGCGATCACATGAATGCCGACCTCCCCACCACGGACATCTCGGACTACGGCTGGGGACCCGGCAGCTTCCGGCCTGTCTATCCCTGCACCGGCAGGCCGCAGGGGCTGCTGCGGGGGAAGAACCGATCCGACGGCGTTGCGTCGACGGCCGGCAAGATGGCAGCGGCATTCGCTCTCGGCGCCATCTCACTGCGCGAGCGTGATCCGGCATTCGCCGATACGCTCGCGCGCAAGGCCCGCACCGCGTATCAGGCGGGACGCGACAAGCCGGGTGTATGCCAGACTGCGCCCGGCCGCGCGCCATACTTCTACGAGGAGGGCAACTGGGTGGACGACATGGAGCTCGCCGCCGCGCAGCTTCACGCGCTCACCGGCGACACGACATACCTGCGCCATGCTCTCGAATACGCCGCCGCGGAGCCCGTCACGCCGTGGATGGGTGCGGACACCGCGCGCCACTACGAGTGGTATCCCTGGCACAATTACGGTCATTACGAAACCTGGCGGGGCGCAGGCGCAGCGGGACGCGCCACCGTCACCGACTACTACCGGCAGGGCCTCGCGGCCGTCGCCGGTCGCGCGGACAACGGATTCCGCATCGGCATTCCGTTCATCTGGTGCTCGAACAATCTCATGGCCGCGTTTGCCACGCAGGCGCGCCTGTACCGCCACATGTCCGGCGACAACTCGTACCTCGGTCACGAGTTCTCAGCGGTCGACTGGCTGTTCGGCACCAACCCGTGGGGCACCTCCATGGTCGTCGGCCTGCCGCGCGACGGCGACTACCCGGAAGATCCGCACTCCGATGTGTCACGGCTGCTCGGTGATCACCTCAGCCAGAAAGGCGGGCTCGTCGATGGCCCCGTTTACCACTCGATCTACGAGAATCTGCTGAGCATCTCACTGGTGAATCCCGACGAGTACGCGGAGTGGAATACCGGCCACATCGTGTATCATGACGACTGGGGCGACTACTCCACCAACGAGCCCATCATGGACGGGACGGCCGTCCTGATCTACGTGCTCGCCGCGCTGGATGGCATGCGCCGCTAGTGTCCCGGACAGGAGACGGTTGCGTAAACGCCCGGATTGCTACACTGTAAGGGCACGCCGGCCATCCCGATCTCCCCGCAGTCCTGTACAGGAGCGCTGACCGCTCCGCCAGCAACGAAGGTGTTGTCAATGCGTATTATTTCGCCATCTCTTGTGGCCGCAGGCGCCGTCCCGGTCCTCATCACGATCATCGCCGCAACCCCCGCGGATCGTCCACCGCCGTCGCGTGCAGATGCGGACATTCCGCGGTTTGCACCGGTCGGGGCCGTGGTCGAGCCTGGCCTGCACGACAGCACAAACGACAACGCAATCGCCTCCGCAGACGCCGCGCTCCGCGCGCTGGGGCTTCGCGTCCGCATCTCGAGTCACCCGGAAGCACTCCGTACCGCATTCACCGCCTACTACAACTACCGTGATGCAAATCCCGACGAGGTGAAGAAGCCGTACCTCTACTACGTGGACATGGGCCTCGACAACCACACGGCACGCGGCTACGTGTTCGACATGGACAGCCACGCCATCGTCGATGGACCCTTCACCGTCGCACACGGTCGCGGCTCCGCCCGCACCCGCGACGGAGTACCGACCAGCTTCTCCAACCGCCCCGGCAGTTACGCCACTTCACTCGGCCTCTACCTCGCGCAGGAGACCTACTCCTTCAGCGGCACGTCCGGCGGCAGACGCTACTCGTCCGTCGGACTGCGCATGAGGGGCGAATCCGGAGAGTTCAACGACGCAGCGCGCCGGCGCGGGATCGTTGCCCACGGCGCACCTTACGTCAGTGCCGGCCAGGCCGGCCGAAGCGAGGGCTGCCCCGCGATGGAGATGGACCGCGCGCAGCACCTGCTGCCGCTGATCGCGAACGGAGGGGTGGTCTTCATCTACTCGCCCGCGGACGGCCGCTGGCTGCGCAGCGATCCGTGGATCCTCGTCGACTGATCCACACGTAGTTCACACGATTACAGCGGTTTTCCACAGCTGTTCCACAGGTCAGCGGGTGGTTATCCACACCGCTGACCTGCTAGTGGATTTGTCTCCAACGTGAGCACCGAGAGCAGTCCACCCGTCACCCTCCGATGTCTACGGCGATCTCGCGCCACCGACCCTGCCTGAAGCGCACGACGCTGAGCACGCAGCGCGTCATGTGGCCGATGAGGATCGCGAGCCAGATGTCGATGGCATCGAGCGTCCCCATCCGGTTGAGGATGAAGCACATCCCGAGGGGAATCACGACCTGCGAGACGATGGATATGAAAAGCGGGCTGCGCGTGTCGCCCGTGCCCTGGAGTCCGCCGGTAAAGGTGAGAGCCACTGCGATGAAGATGCCGGACAGGCTGAGGACTCTCAGGAGCTGAACGCCGAGCTCGACGACTTCCGGCTCGGCCATGCCGAAGATGCTGAGGAGCTGACGCGGCATCAGCAGGAACGGCACGCCGACGACGGCGGCACCTGACGCGGCGATGCCACCGGCGGCTTCCACGGCCTGTGCCGCGCGCTCCGGCTTGTCCGCTCCCAGATTCTGCCCGGCCATGGCCGCGGCTGCGCCCATCAGGCCGACGGCCGTCCAGGTGATGAGTGAGAACAGCTGAGTGTATGCGACGGTGTAGGCAGCCTGCGCGGCCGCGCTCTGCGCGAGCGAGCCGACGTACGCGAGCAGGAAGACACCGCCGACGTTCATTGCAATCCCCTGAACGCCTGTCGGCAGCCCGAACCGGAACAGAGCGCGGATGATCGACCAGTCCGGTCGCAGCCGTGAGTCCCTGGGAAACGCGACGACCCACCGTCCGCGATAGAGCGCCCATATCGCATAGAATCCGATGCCGCACATGGCGATGACGGTGCCCATCGCTGCGCCCGTCGTGCCGAACGCGGGGATCGGACCGAGGCCGCGGATCAGGATCACATTCAGCACGAGGTTCGCCGCCGTGGCCACGATGCCGAGTTTCAGCGGAGTCTGTGCATCGCCGGCGGATCGTAGGGCACCTCCGAGCATGAAGAAGATGAGCAGACCCCAGCTGAACACGAACATGATGCGCAGGTACGGCAGCGCTTCAGCTGTGACTTCCGGTGTGGCATTGACGAGCGTCAGCAGGGACGGTGCGAGCACGTAGCCGATGGGCGCGAGCACGCCGAGTGAGAGTACGAATGCGGTGAGGAACGCCTGATGGACGGTGCGATTGACCTTCTCGTGGTCACCCGCGCCAGCGAAGCGCGCGACGAGCACGCTCATGCCCGTGAACAGCGACGAGATGAAGACGACGACGACGAGGAAGATCTGCCACGAGACACCGATGGCGGCGTTGCCCGTGTAGCCGACGTAGCGGCCGACCATCACGTGATCGACGATGCCCTGAAGCCCGCCGATCACATTCTGCAGCATCGTCGGCCAGGCGAGTTTCCATACCGCCGGCACGAGCGGGCCCTCGACGATCGATCGGTCGTAGCGCGACTTCGCGGGCGGAGCAGCCGGCGGTGCGGAGTCCGCCACGGTGGCTGACACGGCAGCGGGGACGGTGTCGTCGTCGGAGGTCCTTGGTGTGGTGGGGTCCATTCCCGCAATATAGCACCGGCCGGCGCGCTGCCGCGACGCAGCGGATTCAATCATGCATACGCGCATGGCCGAGCCAGTGCCGACTCTGTATGATGGGCGTGAACTCAATTGCAGGAGACCCATGGATCTCGGGATCATCGAAGGCTTCTACGGCCGTCCGTGGAGCTGGAAGCAGCGCGCTGAGGCGGCCTCATTCCTGGCGCCGCACGGCTACCGCTTCTACCTCTATGCGCCGAAAGCCGATCCGTACCTGCGCCGACGCTGGCAGGAGCCGCACCCCGAACAGGACGCCCGCCGCCTCGCGGACTTCGCCGCGCACTGCCGCAGCATCGATGTGCGTTTCGGCGTCGGTCTCAGCCCCTATGAGATCTACCAGAACTTCAATGACGAGGCGCGCAGCGCCCTGGCCAGGAAGCTGGTATTCCTCGACGAGATCGGCGTGCAGGATCTCGCCATCCTGTTTGACGACATGCGCGGCGACGTGCCCGACCTCGCGCACCGGCAGGTGGAGATCGTCGACTGGGTCGCCGCACGCACCAGCGCCGACCGCCTCATCGTCTGCCCGACCTACTACTCCGACGACCCCGTCCTCGACCGTGTCTTCGGTCACCGACCGGACGGCTACGTGGAGGAATTCGGTGCGCTGATGGATCCGTCCATCCACATCTTCTGGACAGGCGAGGAGGTGGTGTCGAGGGAGATCTCGACGGGTCACATGCAGCGCGTCACCGAGCAGCTGCGCCGCAAGCCGTTCCTCTGGGACAACTACCCCGTCAACGATGGCCAGCGCATGTCACAGTTCCTGAACCTGCGCGGCTTCACCGGTCGGCCGGCGCGGCTGCGCGAGCACCTCTTCGCACACGGCGTCAACCCCGCGCTTCAGCCGACGCTGACACGCATCCCCGCGCTCACGCTGGCCGACAGCTACAGGCTCGGCCCGGATTACCAGTATGGCGAGTCAATGCGCCGCGCCGCGGTGGCCGTGCTGGGGAGCGAACTCGGCAACATGGTGCGCAGTGATGTCCTCATCCTCCAGGATGTCGGACTGGACCGGCTGGGCGAGAAGGAGGCAATGCTGCGGGAGCATTATGCCGGTGTCGACCACCCAGGTGCCCGCGAGATCATCGACTGGCTCGATGGGGGATACCGCATCACCGACGAGATCGTGCAAACGCAGTGACGGCCGATCCCGCCGCAGAAACGGTCAGGCCGCTGCGCTGATGTCAGTAACGTCGATACCGCTGCAGTAACGGTCGTTGCCGCTATGGTGCGCGCGGAGCGGCACCGATCGATGCGGCACGTAGTGCCCGCGCCTCATCGAGGAGATTGTGCGCGGCCAGCAGCACACCGGACGAGGTGCCCGCAACGGCGGTTCCGACATCGATCCCGGGTTCGATGCCGTGGTGGACATCGTCCGGATCGCCCAGGCCGCTGTCGCGGTGGCGGCGGATGCGCTCACGCAGGATCCCCCGGATCTCGTCGGCGTTGTCGACACTCTCGAACGTCACTTCGTGCGTGCGACTTGCGGACCCCGGGGCGTGCTCGGACGCCCCCCCGCCGCCGCCCGCGGCGCGAACTGCCACGGTCGCCAGACCGAAAATCCGCTGCAGCGGATTCCTCCGGATCGAGATGTTCTGGATGTTGGCATAGCTCATCGTCTTTTCGCGGACAACGAACAGCCCTTCGCGAATGCGCATGCTCCGGTCGGCGAGCAGGTACCACCGCATCTCGAAGTCGAGCCGCAGCAGCATGAAGCTCACCGGCAGCTGGACGACGAACACCGCAAGCGCGATCAGCTCGATGACACCGAAGAACCCGACGAGCCGTCCGATGATACCGAAGGCGGCCTCCCCTTCGAACGACCCACTGGCGGCCATGATGGTGCTGAAAAATGCCAGGCCGGCGAGGATGGCGACCAGCGTACCGAGCTGTCGCACCACCCAGATCGTGACTCGGTATTGGAAGTATCGCTTCGCCGCACGGAACGTCAGCACGTGGCCTGTGTCGCCCGCCGGAGCCTGCGGCTGCGGCGGCACACGCAGCAGCCGCAGGAGTGCTCCTTCCACGCGGTCAATCATCGGGGTGTCTGTGCGATCCGCGCTGCGTATCGAGACGCAGCGCCCGCAGCTCCGCCGCGACGGCATTGAGCACATCGGTAAGCTCCTCGCTGTCGACTGACGGCACGATCGACTTCTGCGCGGTCCCTGCGTCCTGCCGTGCAGCCGAGACACCCCGTGTGCGAGAGTACAGGAAGTCGCGCAGCGCATCGACATCGCGCACACCCTCGATGGTCATTTCCGCCGCCGAACTCCCGCTCGCCGTCTGGATCTGGATCCTTGCCAGACCGAGCCAGCGCTCGACGAGGTTACTCGTCAGCTGAATGTCCTGGATGCGAGCGTATGTCAGCGAGATCTCGCGACGGAACAGGATGCCCCAGCGCATGGTGATCCCCTGCTCATCGATGTCATAGCGCAGCGTGCGGTAGCGGAAGTAGCCGTACACCATGAGGAAGATGAAGAACGGACCCGCCAGCAGCGACCCGAGCAGGTAGTACGTCAGCAGGGAGCGGTGCGGCATGAGTGTCATTGGCAGGGCCTCGAACGGATGCATGCCCCCTCCCGACTGCGGCTCGCGTGCACGCGGCTTCAACACTGCGTTGCCAGCTTCCATTGGCGTCCCTTTCCGTTCTCCACGATGACTCGTCTGTACTCCGCTACGTGTTGCGGGCCACGCAGGTTTCCCTGCCTGTCACTCATGCGGCACATCCCTGAATACGGGTTGCAGCCACGCCGACTCACGGCCAATCGTGCGACCGGTCGCAGGATCGATGTGCGGTCGGCTCGAAACGACCTTTATCCTCACGTAGCGCTCGTCTCCGCGGAATGTGTACGCGGCGCTGTGCCCCTCGATCCCGGCCAGCACCGTGCCGATACCGGGATCGTACACACGCGTCGTCCGGATCTCCGCACCCGCGCTGTCCACCACCGGCCGACCGTCCAGCGGCGTATCGGCGAGTGAGCCGATGAAGTACGTGCGGTAGACGGCCCCCGCCTGTGGCTGGATCTCGATCCGCACTGAGCGTTCATCGCGATGCTCGCTGCGGATCAGCACGCCAGTCGACGCATAGAAGTCGCCGTTTCGCAGGGCGGCCGCAACCGCGTCGGCGGTGAGCTGCCGGGCCCGCACCATGACCCAACCGCGGCCGGGTCGGGATATCGTGTCGCCGTACTCCCGGTAGTCGTGTGCATCGTCCGCAGCCACGGCAAAGATCGGCGGCAGGCCTGCCGCATGGCGGAGCGTCAGCGCGACGTCCCAGATGCGCTCGGTACCCGCTCGCACGCTATCGCCGGCGTTGTTCACCATCGTGTGACCGTTGAACACCTCGAAGAGCCGGACGTCCGGGATCGCGGCCAGGTCTTCGGCCGTGAGGGACCAGATGAAGTTCGGATGGTTGACGATGGCCACGATCTCACGCCCCGTCGATCGGCGCTGCACTTCGACCGCTGCCAGGTTGCCTGCTATCCGATCGCGCGGCGTATCGCCACCGCCAGGGAGAATCGCCGAGGACAGATTGAACGCGTTGACGTGAGCGCCCTCCCGGTCGGTGATCTCCTCTCCCGTCAGCAGCAGGAAGCGCCCCGGCTCATCGAACAGCGTGCGATACTCGGCGAGCGGCCTCAGCCGGACGAGATGGCGTGCACCCTCGATGTGCTCCTGGACCCAGTCCGCGCCGAAACGGTCGCGGTACCCGGGCAACGCGCGCCGGGCGGACGCGTTGCGCGGCGGCCAGCCGGCATCGGGTGCGTTGACATCCACCCAGCGCTCGCCCGTCTGCAGCATGTCGTGTTCGGTCAGCGCAAGGAAGTGGTAACCGTTCGAACGATACCAGTCGGCAATCATCTCGGGATAATCGGTACCGTCGCTCCACACGGAATGAGTGTGCAGGTTGCCCTTCCACTGCTGGATCGGAGCCGCGCAGCCGGCGGTGGCAGACAGCGCCACGAGTACCATGCAGAATCGAATCATGATCTTCACCTGGCCGCTCCTCTGTTCGGCAGCAGTACGTCCAGGACAACCGGCCGATGGCCGGACGCGAGTACTGCCGGTACATGTGCATCGGTCACGCGGAAGTGATCGGACAGCAGAATGTAGTCGATCCGCCGATCCGGTGCTTCCGCCGGATATGTCCCGCCCTCGGCTTGCGGGGCCCCTACGCATCGTCGAGGCCCAATCGCCCTCCTGAACTCGGCACCTGCGAGTTTCATCACGGGAAGCTATTATCCTGCCGATGGCGGATACCTCGGACTCTGATCACGGAGTTGCCGTGTCGAGAGCTGTGTCGAGCATCGTGTTTGCGACTGCGCTGCGGCCGAGGTTCAGCGCGGCTGCGTGGATTGCCATGCGCGGTTCCGCGAACGCCTGCGTACCCCACAGCCGTAGCAGCGGCCCATGACGACTCCCGCCCTGCTGCGCATCGTCCTCGGACGCGACACTGTCACGGAGGATGACCGCGAGGCTGCGTATCACCTCCGGGTGACGCTGATCGTGGCCGTCGCGCTGGTCGCTGGAGTGCTCATCGGCTGGGCGTCCGAGGCTGTGCAGCAGTGGCGCTGGCTGCCGTTCGGCATCGCGTATGCCGTCGGCGGCTGGCGCATCGCGCTGGACGGCTGGGCGGACCTGAAGCACGCGCGCCTCAACATCGACTTCCTGATGGGCGCCGCTGCGGTCGGCGCAGCCCTCGTGGGCGCACCACTCGAGGGCGTAATCCTCATCTTCCTGTTCAGTCTGTCGAAAGCCCTCGAGGCGTACGCCATGGGGCGGACGCGACACGCGATTGCACGGCTGATGGATCTGCGTCCCGCGGAAGCGACACTCTCGGATGAAGAGGGGCGCGACATCGGCCGCGTCCCGGTCGACGATCTCCAGCCTGGTCAGTTGATACTCGTCCGACCGGGCGAACGTGTCGCGGCGGATGGACGCGTGCGATCCGGCCGCACCGAGATCGACCAGTCCGCGATCACCGGTGAGTCTGTCCCCGTGAGGAAGGCAGCGGGCGATGACGTGTACGCCGCGACAATCAACCAGGGCGGATCACTCGTCGTGGAGGTGACGAAACTGGCAGGCGAGACGATGCTCGCAAAGATTGTGCGTCTCGTGGAAGAGGCGCGGGAGGAGCGCGCGCCCGCTCAGCATTTCATCGATCGCTTCGCCCATCCGTACACCCTTGCCGTCGTCGGCGCGACCATCCTCGCCGCCACGCTGCCGCCGCTGCTGTGGGATGCGACGTGGGGCGATGCATTCTACCGGGCCATGACACTGCTCGTCGTCGCCAGCCCGTGTGCACTCGTCATCTCCACGCCATCGGCGATCCTGTCCGGCATCGCGAACGGGGCCCGCCACGGCATCCTCTTCAAGGGCGGCGCCTACCTGGACCTCGCCGGCACCATCGACACCATCGCATTCGACAAGACCGGCACGCTCACGGTGGGGCGACCGCGCGTGGTGGACGTCGTGACGCGCGCGGAGCTCGGACTGCCGCCGCTGTCACCGCCGTCACCGGCTTCGAGCGCACCGAACGGTGATGAGCTGCTGCGGATGGCCGGCGCAGTGGAACAGACATCGGAGCACCATCTGGCGCGGGCGGTGGCGGACGAGCTGCATGAGCGCGGTATCACCCCACCTCAAGTCCACGACTTCCAGTCGTTCCCGGGAGAGGGCGTGCACGGCACGGTCGAGGGAGCGAGTGTCTGGGTCGGCAACGCGAGCATGGCGGCACAACGGAACGTACGGATCGGGCCGCTCATCCAGGGATGGACAGCCGAGCAGACGTCGCACGGCCGCAGCGTAGTCTATGTCGGCGTTGACGGCAATCTGTATGGTGCAGTTTCGTTCGGCGACGAGCTCAAGCCTGGTGTCGCTGCGAGCGTGCGGCACCTCAAGTACGAAGGCATCCGCTGGATTACGATCCTCTCTGGCGACCATCCCGATGCGGTGAGAGCGATCGCTGCGGAGATCGGCGCAGACGAGGTGAAGGCGGGGCTGCTGCCGCACGAGAAGGTCGAAGCGGTACGGCAGCTGGTCGCGAGCGCGAAAGGCGTCGCAATGGTCGGCGACGGTGTGAACGATGCACCGGCCATGGCATCGGCCACGATCGGCATCGCCATGGGCGCCATCGGTACCGATGTCGCCATCGAGACCGCGGATGTCGTGCTGATGAGCGATGACATCGAGAAGATCGATTACGTGATCCATCTCGGCAAACGCGCGCGCAGGGTGGTACGGCAGAACGTCTACTTCAGCATCGGCTGGATGCTGCTGCTGGTCGTGCTCGCACTCACAATCGGACTGCCGCTGCCGCTCGCGGTCGTCGGCCACGAGGGCAGTACGCTGCTCGTCGCCGCGAACGGACTGCGCCTGCTCGGCGGCAGACCGCACGCTCCGTTCACGGGGTGATTCAAACGGATTGGATGTGGGAGGCGGAGCGGGAGTGTTACAGGGTAAGGGTGAGGGAGTGGGAGTGGGAGTGGGGCCGCTCCCGCCACTCCGACACCCGCAACCACACCGATCAACACTCCCACTCCGAATCCCTCTACCATCGTCCACGACCACAGGGCGGCTAAAACTCAACGGGCCTTCCCCGCGTAGGGATGAAGGATGTCACACGACTCGGAAACGGAGGAGACCTTGGGGAAGCACGTCAGGATACTGGGCTGGCTGCACATTGTGCTCGGCATCATCGATCTACTGCTCGGCATGGTCGCGTTCGGCGTGCTGTCGGGTTTCGGCGCCATTTCCGGCGACCCCACCGCGTTCGGCGTCATGTCGCTGATCGGCGGCTTCGCGGGCGCGATGATGCTGCTGATGGCGCTGCCGAACCTGATCGTCGGGTTCGGCCTCCTGAAGAACTGGGGCGGCTGGGTGATCGTGCTCGCGGTCATCCTCGGCGTGATCAACCTGATGAACGTGCCGATCGGCACTGCAATCGCCCTCTACACGTTCTGGATCGCCTGGAAGCTGTACAACACGCCGGCGATCACCTAGCCGAAACACCCCGGCCATCACCTGGCCGGGCCGCGTAGCGGCATGAGACACGAAGTGCGCCCGCACAGCGATTGCTGTTGCGGGCGCACTTTCATCCGGCTGCATCAGCGGCCTCGAACGGCCGGCCCATCCGTCCTGGAAAAGCGGCTAGTGGACTGCTATACGGCTGACTCGTCGATTTCCTTCGCGCCGCGGTCCGCGTGCACCCGCCACGTGTTCGTTTCGGGGCCGCCGTAGGACCGGCGTCCGGTCACCGGCGTGATCTCGAAAAACTCGATGGTGGGATCCCCGCCCATGCGCTCCAGGCTGCGGAGAATACCGGCGGCTTCGACCTCGGAGCCCGTTGCATCGATGATATCTGCCAGGAGCGACGACGGGTCGCCGCTGGTTACTGCTGCGCGCTGAATGGTGAACGACTGCTTCATAGACATCTCCTCTGCCGCGGGATCGGAGTGGGCCGGCGCCGGTAGACGCTGTCTCAATATAACGAATCTTCAGCGCTGCCGCTCGAATCCGCCGGGATCGCCCCGCTTCCGGCCCGAACGTATACTGCGGCATGATCGTCCACCTGATCGATGGCACGTACGAGCTGTTCCGCCACTTCTACGGCCTGCGCCGCTTCCGCAAGGATGGCGACCCGCCTCTGGGCGCCGTGCTCGGTGTGGTGCGCACGGTGGTTCAGATGCTGGAGCAGGGTGCGACACACATCGGTGTGGCAACCGACCACGTCATCGAGTCCTTTCGCAATGATCTCTGGCCCGGCTACAAGACGGGCGAGGGCATCGAGCCCGCCCTGCTCGCGCAGTTCCATCCGCTGGAAGAGGCACTCGATGCCCTCGGCGTCGCGGTGTGGCCCATGATCGAACTCGAGGCGGATGACGGCCTCGCCTCGGCGGCGCACATTGCCGCGGCCGATGAGCGGGTCCGGAAAGTCTGCATCTGGACCCCGGACAAGGACCTCGCGCAGTGTGTGCGTGGTGACCGGGTGGTTCAGATGGACCGGCGCGGCAACAGCATGCGCGACGAGGCGGCCGTGATCGGGAAGTTCGGTGTCCGGCCGCAGCTGATCCCGGACTACCTTGCGCTCGTGGGCGACGCGGCCGATGGCTATCCCGGCATCCCGGGGATCGGCGCGGTAACGGCCGCCCGGCTGCTCAATGCCCACGGCAGCCTGGAGGATTTCCCGGCCACTGTACTCGGCGATGATCGGGGCCTGGCGCTGCTGTTCAAGGATCTGGCAACGTTGCGAACGGACGCACCGCTCTTCGACGACGTCGATCTTCTGCGCTGGCACGGCCCTGCCGCCGGTTTTGCGGAATGGGTGGAGCGCCTCGGCGACGAACGGCTCGCGGAGAGGTGCCGCAAGGCGGCGCAGCTTTCCAAATCGCGCGAGGAGTCGTAGAATTCGCCTCTCATGAAACCCTCTGAACGCGTCGTGCGCTCCCCGCTTCTCGCGGCAGTCATGCTGGGCCTGCTGGGCAGCGCCGCATGCAGCAGCGCTGCGAGCCGTGCGGAGACGCGACAGATCGATCTGACGCCCGTGCCTCCACTGCCGCACACCGAGGCCGACGTCCACTTCATGTCCGGCATGATCCCGCACCACGCGCAGGCCCTCGTCATGGCGGGCTGGGCGGCTACGCACAGCGCACGATCCGATGTCCGCATCCTGGCCGAACGCATCACCGTCGGACAGCGCGACGAGATTGCGCTGATGCAGAACTGGCTTCGCGCGCGCAACGAGCCCGTTCCCGCCGCGGATGCTACGCACCTGCGGATGACGATGAGCGGGGTGGAGCATGACATGATCATGCCCGGCATGCTGACGGCCGCGGAGCTGG
>JAGTUV010000151.1 GCA_018224305.1 Gemmatimonadota bacterium | reverse complement strand
CTCCCCATCCCACTACCAATCCGTTACTCATCTCAACCCCCAGCGCCTTCGCAGGATCCACTCCGCGGCGAGCAGCAGCACGATCAGCGCGTAGGCGTACGGCGACGCATGCAGCGGCGTGCCGCTGCGGGCACTGCCAGCACCGCGGACGGTCGTCGCACCGGATTCGAGCCGTGCGACGTCGACACTGCTGCGCGCGAACTCCGGGGAATAGCGCTCGACCGTCAGCAGCCCCTCGCCAGTGATCACGTTATAGCCGCTGAAGGCACGGGCGCGATAGCTGTAGTGGCCGGGTGGAGGTGCAGTTGTGAACGCGGTATCGCCGCGCGCAACCGTGATCACGGTATCCATTACGGTGCCACCCCCCTCGTCGGAGACCACCACGTGAATCGAGTCGCTCGCTACTGCCGGCGTGACCCACGGCACGGGTGCTCCGCGCGGAGCGGCCATGCGTGCCGGCCGCACGGGTGGCAGGCTCGCGATGTCGCCCTCCCGCGCGAGCCAGCCCGCCAGTGCACTCCAGAGGCGTGCGTACAGCTGGCGCTCCGCGCCGCCGCGGAACGCCCACTGCCAGTATCCGGAGCCGAGTGCAATGGCCCAGCGCCGGCCGCCGCCTTCGCCCGCTGCCACCAGGGGCATGAGAGCGCCCTGACGACCGCGCGTCGCCATCAGCGGTGTCCATGCGCCCGCGGGCATGTCGACGGGGCGCAGACCGGTCAGCGGCCTCGTCCCGGCCAGCTCCACGCCGGCGAGCAGGGCCGCAACGGGCGATGGCGGCACTTCGGGTGCAAGGAAGTAGTCACCTTCGACCGACGCACCGATCTGCGCCGGCAAATCGGCCGCGGTCGCGTCGTCGGCAGGGAAGATCAGTACGTGCGCCGCGGTGCGTGCCGCCGCCCGGGCCCACGCGGGGGCATCGATACCGAGCCCGTGAAGGACGACCAGCTGCCCCCGCTCCACGGCTCTCCGCACGTCGGCTTCATCGACCACGCCGCCGGCATCCAGGCCGCTTGCGAGTCGCACGTACCGACCGGTTGCACTGCGGAGGTATGCGCGCAGCGGCAGACCCAGGCTCCGCTCGAGGAGCGGCGCGAGAAAGCGCGGCTCCCAGTCCGGCCGGAACGAGACGAGCGCGACACCGGCCGGTTCCGCACCCACCTGCACGTAGACCGTCCGCTGGTCGTCGTCGGGCACGGCATCGCCGTTCTCGAGCGCGACGTCCAGCCTGATCCAGCCATCGTCGGACGGCGCCGCGTCGAGTCGCAGTTCCATGCGGCCGGCCGCCACGCGTCCGGCTGACGGTGCCGGGACGGTGGCGCGGGCGATCACCCTGCCCTCACGCCGCACCACGGCACGGGCCGAGTCGGCAATGCTCCCGGCCACGGCGAAGTCCAGTGGTACCAGCTGGCCGGCTTCGATCCACTGCGGAGACGATGCTTCGACGAGCGATGCGTTGGTTACGTCGCTGCCGACACGCACGAGCTCAATGCCGAGACCGAGCCTCGGAACCCAGCGCGCCGCCTCGTCGGCATCCTCGATGCCGCCATCGGTCAGCACGATCACGTTGCGCACGCCCGCCTCGGCCGCGGCCTGGAGGGCGGGCAGCAGCCGCGTCCCGCCATCGCCCGGCGCCTCATCGGGAAGGGCGCCGGCCGCCATCGCGCGCGCGCGCTCACCGAACAGGAGGACGGGGCGATCACCGGTGCGTGAACGCGCATGCGCGACAGCAACCTGCCAGCGCGTATTCGCGCCATCCGCCGGCAGCCGCATGCTGAGGGAAGCATCGAGCAGTACCTGGGTTCCACGGGCTGCCCCGTCGCCGGCTGGCAGCTCGGGATCGAACAGGAGCAGCAGCACCAGCGCGACGGCACCCGCGCGCAGCACGGCCAGCAGCATGCGACCGCGTACCGGCGTCTCGCGACGCCGGTACTGCCAGATGCTCAGGAATCCGACTGCTACGCTCAGCCCCAGCCAGAGCAGCCACGCCAATGCGCTCATTCCTGCCGTCCCGGGTGTGAAAAAGCCCGCCGGCTCTATGCCGACGGGCTGATTCTAACAACCTACGCGAAGGAGGGGTTCGCGCCAGATCTCACGTCTCGTCCACCGCGCGGGTCGTCCCCGCCTCGGCAGCCTTCGTCTCAGCCAGTTGACTGCCGGGAACCGTGACACGATCGAGGAGCGCCGAGCGCTCCGGCGCCAGCGCCATGTACTGTTCGCGCAACCTGGCAGGCAGTTGCGGCGCTTCCGGTAGCTTCTCCTGCATCGCGTTCACCGCACGGCCGTTCTTGCGAAGCTCGTAGTGCAGATGCGGAGCCGTGGCGAGCCCCGTCGCACCGATGTAACCGATGACGTCTTTCTGCGTGACCTTCGCACCGGCGCGTATACCCGTCGCGAACCGGCTCAGGTGCGCGTAACGCGTCGTGTAGCCGTTGATGTGGCGAACGTCGATCACCCGCCCATACCCGCCGTTCGTGCCGGCGAACGTGACTGTACCATTCGCCGTCACTTTCACCGGCGTGCCGGTCGCACCGCCGAAATCCGTGCCCTGATGCGCGCGGTAGACGCCGAGCACCGGATGGTACCGTCGCGGATTGTAGGAGGAGGTCACGCGCGCATAATCAACCGGGTACTTACTGAAGCCGTTGCGCAGCGGCCGGGCCTCACCGTCGTAATAGCCTTCGGCATCCGCCGCCTCATCGAACCAGATCGCCGGGTATGACGTCCCGCGCGATACGATCTCCGCGGCGATGATCTTCATGCTGCGCGCCGATCCATCCGGACGACTCTCCCGCTCATATACGACGCGGTACGAATCGCCGACCTGGATCTCACGGTTGAAGTCGAGCTTGTATTCGTAGATGCCCGCCAGCGCCACGACCAGCTGCGGCCGGTCCGACGGCTTCAGCTTCGACGCCGGATCGAACACGATTGTTTCGTACAGCGTCGTGCGACCGGCGTTGATGGTACCGCCAGAATAAACGGTATCGATCTCTGTCGGTGTGATCACGATGCGTCCGTTCCAGCCAAAGTCGGCCTTCATCAGTCGGACCGTGCGATCGGCATCGAGCCGCACATCGACACCGCGCGGCTGGTCATCACGCGACCAGCGGCGGATCGTCACTTCCGAACCCGCCGGCAGTCTGCGCGGATCCATGTGCTCACGTATCCCCATCAGCAGGTCTGCCATCTCCTGCCCCGTGATGCGCGCCTGGGAAAGCACCGTCGACAGCGTCTGGCCCGGCCGCAGCACGTGTGTTTCCGCTCGCTCGACCGGTGCTGCGTAGAGAACACCCAGTGTGGGCGCACGCGTGGCGTCCGGCTCCTCCACGCGCGGCGGCATCAGTGTCACCGCGCCCAGACTGAACGCAGCGATGAGCACCAGCGAGATGATCTTGTACGGGTTCGGCATCAAACCTTCAACTCGTTATTTGGTGGCTCGCTCAGTCCATCTGTCGACGGATGAACGTCGGAATGTCGAGGTCCGTCAGCTGCTGCCGTCCGATCGGACTCTGCGGCGGCCGCACAAACGGCAGTGCCTCCGCATAGTCGGCCGTGCGCGGGGCGGACATCATCGCCGCGGCCGGCCGGCTTGTGTAGCCGCCCTCGCCGCCCGCTCCCACACCCGCCAGTGCCGGTGCCGCCGCCACAGGCGCCGGCGTCTGAGCGGTGCGCATGCCGAAGTGAGGCCTGATGACATTGGCGTCACGCGGAGCCGCTTCCTGCTTCTCGAGACCCGTAGCAATCACAGTCACACGCACTCCGTCCTCGAGTGTCGGATCGTGCACCGCTCCGAATATGATTTCGGCGTCATCGCCGGCCGCTTCCTTGATAATGGACGAGATCGTGGTCACTTCGTCAATAGCGAGGTCCATCCCGCCCGTGATGTTGATCAGCACGCCGAGGGCGCCCTGTATCGTCACATTGTCGAGCAACGGGCTCGAGATGGCTTCCTGTGCCGCCTCCATTGCACGGTTCTCGCCACGGCCGTAACCCGTTCCCATTATTGCGGGTCCGCGGCTCTGCATGACCGTCCGAACGTCTGCGAAATCAACGTTTATCTCACCCGTCACATGGATCAGATCGCTGATTCCCTGCGTCGCGTGGAGCAGCACTTCATCCGCCTTTTTTAGCGCATCCCGGAAAGAAGTTCCCTTCCCGACTACCGAGAGCAGCCTCTCGTTCGGCACGACGATCACCGTGTCCGCCGAGCGCTTCAGTTCGGCAAGCCCTATCTCCGCCTGCTGCATACGCTTGCGACCTTCGAACAGGAACGGCTTCGTCACGATGCCGATCGTGAGCGCGCCCATCTCCCGCGCGATCTCGGCAATCACCGGCGCCGCACCCGTGCCCGTGCCGCCGCCCATGCCTGCCGTGACGAAGACGAGATCCGCACCCTCGAGGATTCTCGCGATATCCTCGCGGCTTTCCTCGATGGCCTGGCGTCCGATCTCCGGTCGCGCGCCGGCACCCAGCCCGCGCGTCAGCTTCTTGCCGATCTGGATCTTGAGTGGCGACTGCGCCAGCTTGAGCGCCTGTGCGTCCGTATTGACGCAGATGAACTCCACGCCATCCAGGTCCTCGGCGATCATGCGGTTCACGGCGTTGTTGCCGCCACCACCCACGCCGATGACCTTCATGCGTGCGTTCTGTGCCGCGCCCTCTTCGAATTCGAATATCATCATGGCTCCCCTCCTTCAGGTTATCGGTGTCCGCCGCCACGCGGTTTCACCGGTACTGCGAACTGCATGGTTGTGGGAGTCGGAGTGGGAGTGTTTGAGGTGTGGGAGTGATGGTGGGCGTGCCCCCATGCCCCCTGCCCACTCCCTCCCCCACTCCCTCCAACTCCCCCACTCCCTATCCCACTACCTGTCCGTTCAAAAGAACTCCTTCAGCCAGGCGCCTACTCGCCCGATCACACCGTGACTCAGACGTTTGCCGAACGCGGTGTCCGTCAACTGGTCGCCCGCGAAGAGTGCGAGGCCTGTTGCGGTCGCGAACTGCGGTCGGCGTACGGAGTCGGCGAGGCCGGTCAGGCCCTCACCGGGTATGCCGACGCGCACGGGCATGCCGAACGCATGCTGCGCCACTTCGACCGCGCCCTCCAGTCCCGCACCGCCGCCGGTAAGGACCGCGCCCGCGCCGAGCTTGCCCAGCTCGCCGGCGTTCTCGATCTCGCGGCCCACCAGGCTCAGGATCTCGTCGAGTCGCTGCTCGATGATGTGGGCAATCAGTTCGCGGGCTACCTCGCGCGTCGTGCCGGGCCCCGGCCCGGGCAGCTCCACCGTCGCGCGCGGATCGACGAGTTGCGCGTACGCAACCCCGTGCTTCTCCTTGGCGATCTCCGCGTGCGCATACGTGATGCTCAGGCCCTTGGCGAGATCGTTGGTCACGGTGCCGCCGCCCCACGGGATCGAGCAGAGGTGACGCATCTTGCCGTCGCGGAAGATCGCGAGTTCGGTCGTCGAGCCGCCGAGATCGACGAGCGCGACGCCAACATCCTTTTCGTCATCGGTCACGGCGGCGCGCGATGTAGCGAGCGGCTCATGGATGGTGCGCTCGATGCGATAGCCTGCGCGGCTCACCGCCTTGCGCAGGTTCTGCGTTGCGGTGATCGAGCTCGTGATGATGTATACCTCCGCCTCGAGCCGTGTCCCCGCCATCCCGATCGGGTCACGGATCCCGCGCTGATGATCGACGATGTATTCCTGCGGCAGGACATGCAGTACTTCCCGATCCGCAGGCACGACGACCGCGCGTGCCACTTCCTGCACACGCTTCACGTCGGCGATGCTGATCTCATCGCCGCTCACGGCCACGACGCCGTGCGACGATCGCGCATGGATGTACTCGCCGGCCACGCCCGTGTAGACCCGCTCGACGCTGACGCCCGCCATCAGCTCGGCTTCCTTCATCGCGGTTCGCACCGACTCCGTGGTGCCCTCAATGTCGGTGACGACCTCGCGACGCATCCCCACCGTGCGAGCCTGGCCGATCCCCAGGATCTTCAGACGACGACCCTTCGGCCCCGTCACGACCTCGGCGATCACTGCGCAGGTCTTCGTGGACCCTATGTCCAATCCAGCTACCAGATTGGGACGCATGCTCAACTCTTTCCCTTGCGCAATGACACGACTACCTGGTTGTTGAACCGCACATCGATTCTGCTCACGTTCGATAGTTCCGACTGCGCCGCACGTACGCCGCTGCCGGCCGGCGACTGCACCACGCGCGGCGCGGCAAGTTCAGCCAGCGTGGAAGCAAGCTCACGGAGACGGTCCGCGCCGGGCTGGAGCGGAACCAGGACCTCCGCATCCTCCGCGGTGCTGAGGACGAGCCGCACGACATCTCCCGTCACGCCGATCTCCGAGATCCAGTCCAGCAGGCCGGGCTCGACGCGTCGAGTCACATCGAGGAAGGCCAGGATTCCGAGCGTCTCGCGGTCCACGGCGCGGCCCATTCCCGACACGCGCGTTGGCACGCTCAGTACCGGCAGGTTCAGGCCGTCGGCCGCCGGATCGAGCGGCAGTATCAGTCCATGCGAGCTGATTGCGCGCAGCTCCGGGGTTCGTGCGAACGCAACCGGAACTGCCTCCTCGATGTCGAGCACGATGGTGCCGGGCACGCTGCGCCGGATGCGGGCATCGGCAACGAGAGGATGCATCCGCAACTGCTCGAGCCATGGCGTCGGATCATCGAATATGTTTGCAGTGCCATCGATTCCCGCAGCCTCGACTGCCGCCGCCGCCGTCAGGTAGCGCACGCCGTTGACTTCCACACGCTCTACGCGGAAACCATCGATGCCCCGCAGGACGATCGGAGCGAATGCCGCTGTGATGACTAGAACGCCGGCACTGCCAAGCACCAGGGCGCCGCGCACGAGTGCCGTCCTCATGCCGCCCCCTGCTCCAGCGCGTTGAAGAGGTCGTGCGCCATCTCGTCGATGTCGCCGGCGCCCATGGCCACCAGCACATCGTTCTCGCGCAGCTCGTCGCGCAGTGCACGCGCCATCTCGTCGAGCGTCACCACGTAACGGACGTGCTCGTTGCCTGCCGATTGCGTCGCGCGGCTCACCAGTTCACCCGACACGCCCTCGATCGGTGCCTCACGCGCGGGGTAGACATCGCAGACCCACACGGTGTCCGCGGCCGCGAGCGCACGACCGAAAGCGACCGAATGCTCGCGCGTCCTGCTGTACAGGTGCGGCTGAAACGCGGCGATGATCCGACGGCCCGGATACGTGCCCCGTGCTGTCGCGATCGTGGCAGCGACTTCCGTCGGATGATGCGCGTAGTCATCCACGATCGTGATTCCACGAGCGTTGCCGAGTTCCTCAAAGCGGCGCGCCACACCGGCAAACGAGCGCAACGCCGTGCGCGCGGCATCGAACGAGGCCCCCGCGTGACGGGCGACGGCGAACGCACCGAGCGCATTCTGCACGTTGTGAATGCCGGGCGCACCGAGCGTGAAAGTACCAAGACGCTTACCATTCTCATCGACATCGAACGTCATGTTGCGACCGTCCTGTCGCACGTTCACCGCGCGCAGGTCGGCCGCCTCGCCGACTCCGTAGGTCAGCACCGTCGCCGGCCCGCTGAACTGGCCCGCGATCCGGCGCGCTCCCTTGTCATCGCTGCACATGGCGATGATGCCGTCACGCTTCACCTGCCCGGCAAACTCGAGGAACGCCCGTTCGACGCCGCCGAGGTCGCCGTAGATGTCGAGATGGTCGGCCTCGATCGATGTGATCACTGCGGCGGTCGGAACGAGCGTCAGAAACGAGCGATCGTACTCGTCCGCCTCTACTACGAAGACCTCGTCACGACCGGCGCGCAGTCCGCCGCCCCAGGAGGGCATGCGGCCGCCCACGAGACCGGTCGGATCCATGCCCGCCGCATCGAGAATCGCCGTCGCAGCTGCCGTCGTGGTCGTCTTGCCGTGCGTTCCGGCAATCGCGAGTACGGAAGCGCGATTGACCAGTGAGCCAAGCGCCTGTGCCCGCTTCAGCACCGGAATCCCGCGCTCACGTGCCGTGATCACCTCCGGATGCGTTGCGGGAATCGCGGACGTCATCACCAGTGCAGCCGCGTCCTTCACATGGGCGGAATCGTGACCGCGTTCGATGATCACGCCGCGCGCGCGAAGCGCGTCCACGGTCGGACCGGCGCGCAGGTCACAGCCGCTCACGGAACCACCGCCGCGCACGAGCAGTTCGGCAAGCGCCGACATTCCGGAGCCGCTGATGCCCATGAAATGGACGTGGCCCTGCCGCGAAAGTGCCCGCAGGTCGACACTCATCCACGCATCGTTGCGCGCGTTCGTCATCGTGCGATCAGGCGGTAGAGCTGGTCGGCGATCTCGCGCGCGGCGTCGGGCGCAGCGCGTTCGCGCGCGGCGGCGACCATCCTGGCGCGACGATCGGCGTCGCCCGTGAGCGAAACGATCTGCTGCCACAACCACTCGGGTGTCATCTCCGCCTGTCGCAGCATCACCGCCGCTCCCGCTTGCTCGAGCGCCTGCGCGTTGTGCGTCTGATGATCGGCCGCTGCGGTCGGCAGCGGTATCAGCAGCATGGGGCGGCCCCACGCGAGCAGCTCAGCTGTCGCCATTGCACCTGCGCGTGACACCGCTACATCGGTAGCCGCCAGCGCTTCGGGCATCGCGTCGATGTAGCCGAACGTCTTCACCCACTGCATGTCGAGTGGTGCCAGACGCTCGCGCACCACGTCGATATGATTCGGACCGGTCGCCCACAGGATCTGCAGCGATTCAGGTCGGTCCTCGAACTCGCCGGCCGCCACCTTCTCGAGCGCGCTCAGCAGTACTTCATTCACTGCGCGTGATCCCTGACTGCCGCCGACAACCAGCAGCACGATCGCATCCTCCGACAGACCGAATCCGTCACGGGCCTCCGCCGGATCGATCGTCGCATCCGGCGGCCGGATCGGATTGCCGAGGGTCAGCACTTCCGTAGCCTTCCCGGGCTTCAGCATGAGCGCGGCTTCCGGGAATCCCAGATGAACCTGGCGCGCCCACCGGCTGAGCAGCCGCGTGGTGAATCCCGGATGTGAGTTCTGCTCCTGCACAGCGACCGGCACCGCCGTCAGCACGGCCCACATGCCCGCCGGTCCGCTCGCGTAGCCGCCCGTCCCCACGACGAGTGCGGGACGCAGCCGCATGAACAGTTTGATGAGACCAGCGAACGTGCCGATCATCGCCGGCACCAGACGCCAGTTGCGCCACACACCGTCGCGCTGAAAACCGCGGATCGGCAGCAGCGTGTGCTCCACGCCATGCGCCGGAAGCACGCGCGCTTCCACGCCGCGGCGGGCGCCGACGTAGTGAACCCTCACGTCCGGGTCGCGCTCCTTCAGCGCAGCACCGAGAGCGAGTGCGGGATAGAGATGTCCGCCCGTGCCGCCGCCCGCGAAGATCACGTTCTTCATGCGGTCACCTCACCGGTGCGGCGCGCGATGTTGATCAGGATGCCTACGCCCGCGAGGCATACGAGCAGGCTGGTCCGTCCGTACGACATGAACGGCAGCGTCACACCGGTCGTCGGGATGAGCGCCAGATTGACGTAGATGTGGAGCATCGCCTGCACGGCGATCAGGTTCGTGATGCCGACCGCGAGCAGGAAGCCGAACAGATCCGGTGCGTGGCGCGCGATGCGGAATCCGATCAGTGCGAACGCGGTGAACATCCCGATGATCGTCAGCAGCCCGGCAAAGCCCCACTCCTCGCCGATCATCGCAAAGAGGAAGTCGTTGTGCGGTTCCGGCAGATAACCGAACTTCTGGACGCCATGACCGAAACCCCGGCCGAGGATGCCACCGCTCCCGATCGCGATCAGCGATTGCGTGATCTGGTAGCTGACGTTCGCAGGGTCCTGCAGCGGGTCGAAGAACGCCGCCATCCGGCGACCGCGGTATGCCGCTGCACCGATCTGGGACCACAGCAGGGGCACTCCGACGAACGCGAGCAGGATGAAATGGCCGATGCGCGCTCCGCCCGCGAACACCACGAGCGACGCGAGCAGAAGCACGATAACCGCGGCCGACATGCTGGGCTGCAGGAAGATCAGGAACACTACCAGGCCCCACACGAGCAGGAACGGCAGCAGTCCGCGCGACAGGCTCGTCAACCGGTCCCGCTTCTTCACCGTGAGCGCAGCAGTCCAGATGATCAGTGCGATCTTCGCCAGTTCCGATGGTTGCAGCGCCACCGGCCCGACCTCGAGCCAGCGGCGGGCGCCGTTCGCGACACGCGAATGCGCGCCCGGTATGAGCGTCGCCACGAGTGCGGCGATGACCAGCAGCAGGATCGGCCAGGCGAGGATGCGCAGGCGCCGGTAGTCGACGTATGCCATCGTGACCAGCACTACGAGCCCCATGCACGCGCCCGTTACCTGCCGCACTACATAGTGGTAATCGGGCAAGCCGCGTCCCTGAGCCAGCACCGAACTTGCGCTGTATACGGATACAATGCCGACCGATAGCAGTACGACGGTCAGAGCCAGCAGCGTCGCAGACTCCCAGCCCGTGCCGAGCCGGGACTGCGCACCGGCGCCGCTCCACTCCCCGGACGAAACACTCACAGCAGTCGCGCGACTCAAGATGCCGCCCCCGCGAAGCGTTCGACCTGTGCCTTGAACGCGCGACCGCGCTCCTCGTAGTCGCCGAACATGTCGAAGCTCGCGCATGCCGGTGACAGCAGCACGGCGTCCCCGGCCCGTGCGAGCGACGCGGCACGTGTCACCACATCGGCGAACGTGCCGTCCACACGCTCGACGGACATGTGCCCCGCGAGATCTCTCTCCACGATGGCGGCCGCTTCGCCGTACGCGACCACGTGCGTCACGCGATCCCGCATGGCTTCCAGCAGCTTCGTGTACGACTCGCCCTTGTGCCTGCCGCCCAGCAGCAGGACGGTCGGGCGCTCCACACTGCGCAGCGCGACGATCGTGGAACCGATGTTCGTCGCCTTCGAGTCGTTCACCCAGAGAATACCGGCCGCTTCAGTTACGATCTCCAGTCGGTGCTCGAGGCCGCCGAATGTACGAAGACCCTCCGACACAGCCTCCGTAGTCGCACCGGCGGAAACAGCAGCGACGGCCGCGGCCAGCGCGTTGGCGCGGTTATGCTCGCCGAGCACGCGCAGCTCCGTGTGATGGACGAGCCGCGTCTCGGTACTGGCCATTCGAATGCACAGGTGGCCGCCGTCATCGATCCAGCCGCCCTCCTCCCGTGCGTCGAGCAAGGTGTTGACGCGGAAGACACGACGGCGACCATCCGCCTCCCCAGGCATTTTCGTGACCGCCGCATCTTCCGCGTTCAACACCCATATGCTGGCGCGCGTCGCGTTCCTGAAGAGACGCGCCTTGTCTGCGTAGTAAGCCTCGACCGTCGGGTAGCGGTCGAGATGGTCGGGCG
>JAGTUV010000150.1 GCA_018224305.1 Gemmatimonadota bacterium | reverse complement strand
GCGTCGAAATCGCCGAGCTCCACGGAACCGGGCAGATAATCGATCGCATGAAACTCCATGGCGCGCGCGAAGGATGCGTGCAGGTTGTGCCGGAACTCATCGCGGATCGTTGCGAAGCGGGCGTGCTCCGCCGACCGGCCGAGCACATGCCCGAGGAACGCCGCATCGGACAGCCCGCGCAGGACGAAAAACGCGTCCCAGTACGAGTGCATCGGCTTCGCCGCGTACCCTTCGTGGCTGATCGACTGCGGCACCATCCCGTAGTAGGCGAGGCTGTCGGCCGAGCGGTAGACGGGTGTCATCCGCAAGTGGCGCAGCGAATCGATGTGGGCGACGGCGCGCGTCACGTTCGTCCAGTGCGCACGCACCAGCGCAGTGTCGCCCGTAAACCGGAAATACTCGGCGATGAGGTAGATCAGCTGCCCGTGGCTGTCATGCTCCGGCACGGGATCGGCCCCGCGGTGGTCCACGCAGCACGGTACCTTGCCATTGTCGTACTGGAACGGCGCGAACCACTCGATGAACTCGCGCACGACCGAATCGTGACCCAGTCGCAGCAGTGCCGCGGACGTGAGCGCGCCATCGCGGATCCACGAACGTTCGTAGGACCGGGAGCCCGGCTGGATTGCCGCACCGTCACGATTGATCAGCACGTAGGCCAGGTTGCTGCGGACCATGTCGCCGAGCGGCGGGGCGTGCGCGGGCAGCCGGATGTCGAAACGCTCCAGCTCCGTCCGCCACCGCTGCTCAGCCTCGGCCAGTCGCTGCTCGGCAATCCCGGCGCCGTCCAGGTTGAGCGTCGGGACCATGTGGTGACCGCCCGCCGGCGCCGGCTGATGCATCGGCGTGAGCGGCACCAGGAGCACGACGTCGCGGCTGGCGCCCGGCTCGAGCGTCAACTCGTATGACAGTGCGGCCGAAGCGTGGCCGGCCGAATCGCTGACCAGGCGCACCGTCGGTACGCGGCCGGCCGCGATCGAGCGGATGGCGCCACCGCCAGGCAGAGCCGCGGCGCCGAATGACGTGGGACGGGTGATCGGGATGACCAACCGGTCATCGACCGTGATCACATCGCCTCCGTCGATGTCGCGCACGTACGCCGCTCCACCCGGCGTGTTGAGGAACTGCCAGGACGGATTCACCTGGAACGGCCGGAGCGCGAGGAACAGCGTCGGCGAACGTTGCGTCGCGCCTTCATTACGCACCGTGTACTTCAGCCAGAGCATGGACGCGCTGGTATCGCCATCGGCCCAGGCTGTGATGTCCAGTCGCAGATCATCGGTGTGCCATGTCACTCCCGGAATCGGCAGATAGCCGTCGCGCAGTGACTGCGAGACTTCCGCATCGGCCCACGTGACGAGCCGGCCATCGACGTGAATGAAGGGCTCGACCGAGAACTTCGCCTTGCCGACCTCGACCGCGCCCTCCTCGTTCATGAGCGCTTCCTCATTCGCGCCGTTCACACCGATCAGCGTCCAGTACGACTGCACTCGTCGCAGGTATTTCGGGTACAGACCGCGACGCGCATCCGCGGCGATGCTCTCGAACATCGCATTGGGCGACTCGCCCCACTCGATGGGCTGCACGTAAAGCTCCCGCACTGCATACGCGGGCGCGAAACCGCGCAGCAGGCGGAGTCGCAGCAGGCGTGATTCCGTTTCCGGCAGACGCAGGTAGTCCCGTTCACCCGCCCCGCCGCGCACCGACCGCACGGTTCGCCACGTCGCGCCGTCCTGCGATATGTCCACATCGTAATCGGTGGCGCGTGCAGCGCTGTCCCAGTGCACGATGAGCCCGCCATACTCGCGGCTGCGCTGAAAGTCGAGCGCGATCGTCCGCCCGCCGGCTGCCGCCGTACGCCAGGTCGTTGTGGTGTCACCATCGATTACCGCGGGCGCGTCGCCGGCTGCTGCCGACACCATGACCACCGGAGTCATGTCGTAGGGCAGAACCGGGTCACGCGGTATGACAGTGATGCTGTCGATCCACACCGTTCCGCGGCCGCCCGTACCCGCTGTAATCGCGAACTCGATCGCATGCACGTCCCTGATCTCGCCGCCCTCGGCCGGCCCCCAGGCGAACGTGACGTGCCTGCGGCGGAACGATACTTCCCGCCAGTCACCAGCGAACGCGAAGCCCGGGCGGTTCACCCACCACACGTTCTCGCCGCTCTCGTCGATGAGCTTCAGCTCGAGCGTGTTGACCGGCGCGTCACCGCGCAGCCAGAAGTTCAGCTCGTAGTTCTCCGGCAGGCGCAGCCGCACAGCGCGCTGGAACGCGGCCCAGCCGCCGCCCCCGCGGAAATCGAAGTCGACGCGCAGCGCGCCTCCGCTGATACCGGAATCCTCCGTCAGCTGCATGGTGACGCCCGTCGCCGGTGCAGCAGTCCACGCCGCGATGTCGTCAAGCGCATCGACCACCGTCGGTGCACCAAGGTCCGTAGCGGCGGGCACTGCCGCCGTCCGCCCGCCCGCAGGGGCACACCCGACCGCGGCGAGCAGCGTCAGCGCAATTGCGTAACGCCCCACAACCCTCAGACAGAGGCACCTCCTCCACCCCCTCTCCCTCTCCCTCTCCCTGCCGTTCGTCATCCCTTCACACTCCCCATCGTGATGCCCTCGACGTAGTAGCGCTGGAGGAAGACGAAGACGAGCATGACGGGCAGCGTGGTGAGCACTGCGCCGGCCATCATGAGCTCGGTGTCCTGCACGCGTTCACCGGACAGGTTGGCCAGGGCCACGGGCAGTGTGAACATGCTGTCGTCGCTCAGCACGATGAGCGGCCACATGAAATCGTTCCAGGTGCTCAGGAACGTCCAGATCGCGAGTGTCGCGAGGATCGGCCGCACGACGGGCAGGATGATGGACCAGTAGATGCGGAACTCGCCGGCACCGTCCATGCGCGCCGCGTCGATCAGGTCGTCGGGAATCGACAGTGCGTACTGGCGGATCAGGAAGATGCCGAAGATGCTCGCCATGCCCGGGATGATGACGCCCCAGTACGTGTTGATGAGCCCCATCTCGCGCATCAGCAGGAACAGCGGCAGCATCGAAACCTGCACCGGAATGACGAGCCCGAGCGTGAGGAACCGGAATGTGCGGTCGCGGCCGCGGAAGCGCAGCTTCGCGAACGCGTAGCCCGCCATGGAGTTGATCAGCAGCGAGAGCACCGTCACGGTGGTCGCGATGAACGCACTGTTCAGCAGATAGCGGCCGAGGTTCAGGCGCGTGAACAGCGCGCGGTAGTGCTCGAACGTCACACGCTCGGGAAACAGTTTCGGCGGGTACTGGTTGGCCGCACCCGTCTCCATCAGCGATGCGGAGACCATCCACACCATCGGCAGCAGCGAGATCACGCAGCCGACCAGCAGCAGGCCGTAGACGAGGAGCTTCTGCACATTCCGCATCACGCGGCCTCGCGCTGGAGTCGGAACTGGAACAGCGTCCACGCCAGAATGATCGCGAACAGGATGAACGCCACGG
>JAGTUV010000149.1 GCA_018224305.1 Gemmatimonadota bacterium | reverse complement strand
TAACGAGGGGATGACAGCCCCGCGGCGGCCGTGGTACCCGCGTCGGTCCCATGCAGAGGAGATCGACTCGCCGCGAGGATCTGTCACAGTAGAAACGAATGGGGGCGTCGCCATGTGACAGGAGACGATCGGGGCCCCGCGATGAACACGGGACCCCGATCCTTCATGGCGCGCAGCCGGCCCGGTTACGCTCAGGCGAGGCCGAGCATTGCCTTCGCCGCCTCGATCAGCATGCCGAAATCCAGAGGACTGTCATCGGCGTGCACGCGCACGAACCACGGTGCGAGCACGAGGGCGACGACGGACATCAGCTTGATGAGGATGTTCATGGACGGGCCGGACGTGTCCTTGAACGGATCACCGACCGTATCGCCGACGACGGCAGCCTTGTGGGCATCGGAGCCCTTGCCACCGTGCGCACCCTGCTCGATGTACTTCTTGGCGTTGTCCCAGGCGCCGCCCGAGTTCGCCATGAACAGCGCCATCATGACGCCCGTGACGGTTGCACCGGCGAGCAGTCCGCCGAGCGCCTCGATGCTGACGTATCCGACGACGACCGGCACCAGCACCGCAACCAGACCGGGCGCGATCATCTCACGCAGCGCAGCTTTCGTGGAGATGTCGACGCAGCGTGCGCTGTCGGGCTTGGCAGTACCCTCCATGAGTCCCGGGATCTCGCGGAACTGACGACGCACCTCTTCGACCATGCCGCCCGCAGCGCGGCCGACGGCCGTCATCGTGAGTGCGGCGACGAAGAACGGCACGACGCCACCGATGAGAAGGCCGATCACGACCTCCGGCTCGGTCAGGTCCAGACCCGTCTCACGCAGGCCGACCGCGGACGTGTACGCGCTGAACAGCGCGAGTGCGGTAAGCGCGGCTGAACCGATGGCGAACCCCTTGCCGATGGCGGCCGTCGTGTTGCCGAGCGAATCGAGCTCGTCCGTAATGGCACGCACTTCCTTGCCGAGATGGCTCATCTCGGCGATGCCGCCCGCGTTGTCGGCGATCGGGCCGTACGCGTCCACCGACATCGTGACGCCGACCGTCGCCAGCATGCCGACTGCGGCGATGCCGATGCCGTAGAGGCCCGCGAAGTGGAACGACACGAAGATACCGAGTGCAATCAGCAGCACCGGTATCGCGACCGACTCCATGCCGACGGCCAGGCCGTGAATGATGTTCGTGGCAGAACCGGTTTCGCTCGCCTCTGCGATGCGACGCACCGGCTTCGCTGCAGTGTAGTACTCCGTGACGAGGCCGATCAGGATACCGACGAGCGAGCCTGCGACCAGCGCCCAGAACGGGCCCGTCGCCGGGTAGCTGCGCGCGGTCTCCGGATCGAAGATCTCCATGCCGAGCGATTTCACCACGAAGTACATCGCCATCAGGAAGAGGCCGGCCGCAATGAACGTCACGTTCCGCAGGGCGGATGCCGGGCTCGTCTTCTCGAGGGTCCGCATGAGCGCGATGCCGATCAGGGATGCAACGAGTCCGACCACAATCGTGATGATCGGCAGCGCAATGGCTTCGACGCGATTTACTGCGTACATGGCGCTGGTCGATGCGATAGCGATCGTCGCGATCACGGAGCCGACGTAACTCTCGAAGATATCGGCGCCCATACCCGCGACGTCACCTACGTTGTCGCCGACATTGTCCGCGATCGTCGCAGGGTTACGCGGATCATCTTCCGGAATCCCCGCCTCGACCTTGCCGACGAGGTCGGCTCCGACATCGGCCGCCTTCGTGTAGATGCCGCCACCGACGCGCGCGAACAGCGCGATCGAGCTGGCACCCATGGCGAAACCGCTGATGATCTGAGCGAAACGAACGAACTCGCCGTCGCTGATCGCCTGCGCACCGTACAGGAAGTACCATATGCCGATGCCGACCATGCCGAGTGCCGCCACCGACAGGCCCATGACGGCGCCGCCGAAGAACGCGATGCGGAGAGCCTTGCCGCTGCCCGACTCCTTTGCGGCGGCGGCCGTGCGCACGTTCGCCTTCGTCGCCGCCAGCATGCCGAAGTAGCCGGCCAGCACGGAGCTGAGGGCGCCCGTCACGTACGCGAGCGACGTCTGTGGACCGATTGCGACCCACAGCAGGCCGGTCACGATGACGACGAAGACCGCGAGCACCGTGTACTCGCGTCGCAGGAACGCCATCGCACCCTCATGGATGCGATCTGCGATCTCCACCATGACATCGGTGCCCGTGCTCTGCTTGTTGTTGTAAATGTACAGTACGAGTGCGCCGACCAGGCCGACCAGGCCCACGATCGGTGACCATACCGCCAATGCGGTCAATTCCGTCACATCGCCTCCACGTTGTTGCCGCGGTCGCACCGCGGCTCGGTTTTCACGACAGCGAACTGAACGGGCTTCCGTAATCCAGCATCCAGATTCTGACAGCGTATCCGCACCTGCGAACCTGCGTATAGCGACCCGGCGAACCAGCGGTCGACGCCCCGGCGAACCAGCGGTCGACGCCCCGGCGAACCAGCGGT
>JAGTUV010000148.1 GCA_018224305.1 Gemmatimonadota bacterium | reverse complement strand
CGGTAAGTCGGAGGGCGGCGCGCTTATCCCGTGCGACGCCCTCCGACGTTCCTTTTCTGAGACAGAGCATGGCAGGCCGTATCCGCATTCGCCTCAAGGCGTTCGATCACGCGGTGATCGATCAGACGGCGAGCGACATAGTGCGCACGGCCGAGAAGAGCGGAGCGAAGGTGAGCGGACCGATTCCGCTGCCGACCCGCATCCAGCGCTGGACGGTGCTGCGCTCGCCGCACATCGACAAGAAGAGCCGGGAGCAATTCGAGTTGAAGACCCATAAGCGGGTCATCGACATCATTGACTCCCGCCCCCAGACGATCGACGCGCTCACGAAGCTGGATCTTCCGGCCGGCGTCGATGTCGAGATCAAGGTGGACTAGGCAGGGTCTGAGCCATGGCAGGAATCATCGGACGGAAGCTGGGCATGACCCAGATCTTCAGTGACGCGGGCGCTGCCGTACCGGTAACCGTGATCGAAGCGGGACCGTGTCCGGTCACGCAGATCCGGAACCCGGAAACGGACGGATACGGGTCGCTGCAGCTGGGCTTCGAAGCCCTGAAGGAAAATCGCGCCCCGAAGGCGGCGGTCGGCCACGCGCAGAAGGCGGGCCTGGACCATGCGCCGCGGCTCCTCAAGGAGTTCCGGGTCGAATCGGTCGACGGCTACGAACTCGGCCAGGAACTGAAGGTGGATCAGTTCCAGGAGGGTGACAAGATCCGGGTGACCGGCACGACGAAGGGACGGGGGTTCCAGGGCGTGGTCAAGCGCCACGGATTCCGCGGCCGCCCGGCGAGCCACGGCCATCCGAAGAAGCGCAATCCGGGTTCGATCGGACCGGGTACGAACCCGTCGCGCGTCATCAAGGGCAAGAAGATGCCCGGGCAGATGGGCAACGTACAGCAGACCGTGCGCAACCTGCGCGTAGAGCGCATTGATGCCGAGCGGAATCTGATCTATGTCCGCGGTGCCGTTCCCGGCTCGCGTGATAGTTTGGTCTTCATCCGCAAGATGTAGTTTGCGGATTATCAGGAGAACCTGAGATGTACAAGGCACCGGTCATAACGGCCGAAGGCGAAAAGACGGGCGACCGAGACCTGCCCGAAGTCCTGTTCGACGGGACCGTTCACGAGGCTGCCATGTGGCAGGTCGTGAAGGCGTACCTGGCGAACCAGAGGCAGGGCACTGCGTCCACGAAGACGCGGGCACAGGTCTCGGGTGGCGCACGCAAGCCGTGGCGGCAGAAGGGCACCGGTCGCGCGCGTCAGGGATCCATCCGTTCGCCGCAGTGGCGCGGAGGCGGCAGCGTGTTCGGCCCGCGTCCGAACCGGAACTTCAGGCAGGACGTGCCCAAGCAGGTGAAGTGGCTGGCACGCCGTTCGGCCTACAACGTTCGCGCGCAGGATGGCGGGATCTTCCTGCTCGACTCGATCCAGCTGGACGCGCCGAAGACGAAGGCTGTCGTGGCGCTGCTGGCGGCTGCAGGCGTAGCACCGAATGCCGGGTTCAACGTGCTGGTGCTGACGGACGGCCACAAGCCGGTCGTGCACCGTTCAGCGCGCAACATTCCGGGTGTGCTGGTGCGGCCGTTCGGCCAGGAGTCGGCGTACGATCTGCTGTGGGCGGACACCCTGATCATAGAGGCGCCCGCTCTCGAGCGTGCGCAGGAGGTGGCGCATGCGTGATGTGCGCGAGGTGATCATTCGCCCTGTGGTTACGGAAGCGTCGGCGATGCTCCAGGAGGAGCGGCAGACGTACACGTTCATCGTGGCGAAGGATTCGAACAAGATCGAGATCAGGCACGCCGTGCAGGAGCTGTTCGGCGTCACGGTCGCGGGCGTGCGCACGGCGAACTATCCGGGCAAGGTCCGGCGCGTCGGCCGCAGTACCGGCCGCAAGTCGGGCTATAAGAAGGCCCTGGTCAAGCTGGTCGAGGGTGACTCGATCGACGTATACGAGGGGGTCTGACATGCCGATCAAGAAGTTCAAGCCGATGACGCCCGGAACCCGGTTCCGGTCGGTGACGGTATTCGATGAGATCACGCGCTCAGAGCCGGAGAAGTCGCTGCTCGAGCCGATCAAGAAGACGGGTGGCCGCAACCATCACGGTCACATCACGTCGCGGCGTCGCGGCGGCGGTGCGAAACGGCAGTATCGCCGGATCGACTTCAAGCGTGACAAGCACGGCATGGCCGGCAAGGTCGCACACGTCGAGTACGATCCGAACCGCTCGGCGAACATCGCTCTGATCCACTACGAGGATGGCGAGAAGCGCTACATCCTGCACCCGCGCGGTCTCGCTCAGGGCGACACCATCGTGGCGGGCAAGGGCGTCGACATCCGGACGGGCAACTGCCTGCCACTGTCGGAGGTTCCGCTCGGCACCATGGTGCACAACATCGAGCTGAAGCTTGGCAAGGGCGGCCAGATCGTGCGCGCAGCCGGCGCAGGTGCGCAGGTCGTGGCCAAGGAGGGCGACCATGTGACGCTGCGGTTGCCATCGACGGAAGTGCGGATGGTGCGTAAGGAGTGCTTCGCGACGATCGGTCAGATCGGCAACGTCGACCACGACCAGCAGGAACTGGGCAAGGCCGGCGCGGCGCGCTGGCGCGGGCGTCGTCCCAAGGTGCGCGGCGTAGCGATGAACCCCGTCGACCACCCGCTGGGTGGTGGTGAGGGCAAGACGTCGGGCGGTCGTCCGCCGGTCTCGCCGTGGGGCAAGCGCGAGGGCGTGAAGACACGCAAGAAGAAGAAGCAGTCGAACAAGCTGGTCGTGCGCGGCCGCAAGCGTGGCAAGGCAACGACCTAACGTGCGGAAGAGACTATGAGCCGATCGACAAAGAAGGGCCCGTTCATTGACGACAAGCTGATGCTCAAGCTTCACGGCATGAACGCCCGCAACGAGAAGAAGGTCATAAAGACCTGGGCGCGCGCCTCGACGATCTCTCCGGAGTTCGTCGGACACACGCTGGCCGTGCACAACGGCAACAAGTTCGTGCCGGTCTACATCTCGGAGAACATGGTCGGCCACAAGCTCGGCGAGTTTGCGCCCACCCGTCTGTTCCGCGGGCATGGCGGCAAGCTGGCCGACAAGCGATCCAAGGCCAGGTAGGCGATGATGGAAGCCCGTGCAATCAGCAAGTACAATCGTCAGAGCGCGCGCAAGATGCGGCTGGTCATCGACCTGATCCGCGGCAAGCCCGTTGGCGAGGCGTACGCGATCCTGCAGTTTTCGAAGAAGAAGGCTGCGGAGCAGATCGACAAGACGCTGCGTTCGGCGGTCGCGAACGCGAAGTCGAAGGCCGATGAGGCCGGTGAGTTCGTCGATGTCGACGAGCTCGTCGTGACGGAGGCCTACATCAACGAGGGGCCGCGTCTGAAGCGGTGGCGTGCCGCGGCGATGGGCCGCGCTGCACCGATCCAGCATCCGACGAGCCACATCATCGTCGCTGTCGGCACCGACGCCGCACGCGCCAACACCGCATCGCGCTCACGGCGCGACCGGAAGGAGTAGGGGTATGGGACAGAAGACCCATCCGCGCGGGTTCCGGCTCGGCATCGTCAAGCCGTGGCGTTCGCGCTGGTATGCGGAGCGCACGTTCGCGGATCTGCTCATGGAAGACGAGACGATCCGCAAGTACATGCACCAGCGGCTCGCACACGCCGCAGTGTCGCAGGTAGAGATCGATCGCAAGCCGCAGAAGATCGTGGTCACAGTGCACACGGCACGGCCGGGCGTCGTCATCGGCAAGCAGGGCGCCGAGGTCGACAAGCTGCGCGACGAGCTGGCGCACCTGACGAAGAGCGAGGTCTCCATCAACGTGGAGGAGATCAAGCGCCCGGAACTGGAGGCACAGCTGGTCGCGGACAGCATCGCACACCAGCTGCAGCAGCGTATCTCGTTCCGCCGCGCCATGAAGCGTGCAGTGCAGAGCGCGATGCGTGCGGGTGCCGAGGGCATCCGCGTGAAGGTCGGCGGCCGTCTCGGTGGCGCGGAGATCGCGCGCGTCGAGGGCTACCATGAGGGACGCGTGCCGCTGCATACGCTGCGCGCGGATATCGATTACGCGATTTCCACCGCGAAGACGACGTACGGCACGATCGGCGTGAAGGTCTGGATCTTCAAGGGCGAGGTGGTCGAGGACCGCCGCGGCCGCACGTACTCTACGGGTGTCTAGGAAGGTTTGAACGATGCTGGCACCGAAGAGAGTCAAATACAGGAAGCAGCAGAAGGGACGTATGCGCGGGATGGCGACGCGCGGCAATACGGTATCCTTCGGCGATTACGGTCTGCAGACGACCGAGCCGGGCTGGATCACGAACCGGCAGATCGAAGCGGCGCGCGTGGCGATGACGCGTCACATCAAGCGCGGCGGTAAGGTCTGGATCCGGATCTTTCCGGACAAGCCGGTGACGAAGAAGCCGGCAGAGACCCGGATGGGCAAAGGCAAGGGCAACCCGGAGATGTGGGTGGCCGTGGTGAAGCCGGGGCGGATCATGTTCGAGATCGAGGGCGTCGATGAGAAGCTGGCGCGCGAGGCGTTCGCGCTCGCGGCTGCCAAGCTTCCGGTGAAGTGCAAGCTGGTGTCGCGCGAGCGTGCCATGGCGGAAGGAGGCGACGCGTGAATAGTACGGATGTGCGCGATCTGACGGACGACGAGATCCGCGAGCAGATCGTGCAGGCGAAGGATGAGCTGTTCCGACTGCGGTTCCGCGGGGCGACCCAGGAGCTGGAGAGCACGGCTCTGTTGAAGTCGCTGCGGCGCGATATTGCGCGAATGAAGACGATCCTGCGCGAGCGGGAGCTGAGTCATGGCTGAGATGAACGAGACGGAACGGGGCAGCCGCAAGGTCCGAACGGGTACGGTCCTGAGCGACAAAATGGAGAAGACGGTGATCGTCGGCGTCGAGAGGCGCGTGGCACACCGCCTGTACGACAAGCAGGTCGTACGGACGAAGAAGTATTACGCGCACGACGAGGACAGTCAGGCGCGCCAGGGTGACGTCGTGCGGATCGTGGAGACACGGCCGCTGTCGAAGCAGAAGCGCTGGCGCCTGGTCGAAGTCGTCGAGAAGGCGAAGTGAGGCGGCGATGATCCAGCAGGAGACCAGACTCAAGATCGCCGATAATTCCGGCGCCAAGGAGGCGCTGTGCATCCGCGTGCTCGGCGGCTCCGGTCGGCGGTACGCATCAGTCGGCGACATCATCGTCGTGGCGATCAAGGACGCGCTGCCGAACGGCACCGTGAAGAAGGGTGATGTGGCGAAGGCCGTAGTCGTGCGGACCGCGAAGGAAGTGCGGCGCAAGGACGGCTCCTACATCCGGTTCGATGACAATGCCGCCGTCATCATCAATGATGCCGGCGAGCCGCGAGCGACCCGTATTTTCGGACCGGTCGGCCGCGAACTGCGCGAGAAGCGATTCATGAAGATCGTCTCGCTCGCGCCGGAGGTGATCTGATATGCCACGGCCCGTAATCAGCGGAGGCCGGCGCAGAGCCGGAGCCACCCGCAAGAAGCTGCATGTGCGCAGCGGTGACCGCGTGCGCATCATCCGCGGCAACTTCGCCGGCCAGGAGGGGACGATCCTCCGTGTGCTGACGAAGGAGAACCGCGTCGTCATCGAGGGTGTGAACATGCGCAAGCGCCACACGCGCCCATCGCAGGCGAACCCCGAGGGCGGCATCCTGACGTTCGAGGCGCCGATCCATGCGTCGAACGTGATGTTGCTCGACCCGTCCGGCGAGCCCACGCGGGTGCGGCAGCACGTGGCAGAGGACGGCACGAAGGAGCGCATTTCGGTGAAGAGCGGCGACCCGATCCCGCGCACCGGCGCCTGAGACTGGAAAGACTGAAGATGAAGCCGAGACTACAGATACATTACGACGACCGGGTCCGCGGCAAGCTGGGTGAGCAGTTCGGATTCTCGAATCCGTACCGCATCCCGCGCCTCGAGAAGATCGTCATCAATGTCGGACTGGGCGAAGCGCCCAAGAACCCGAAGCTGATGGATAGCGTCGTGGAGGAGCTTGGCATCATCACCGGCCAGAAGGCGGTGGTGACGCGGGCCCGCAAGGCGATCTCCAACTTCGGCCTGCGCGAGGGAATGCCGATCGGCGCGAAGGTGACTCTGCGCGGCTCACGGATGTACGAGTTCTTCGATCGCCTGATCAACGTGTCCCTGCCGCGCGTGCGTGACTTCCGTGGCGTGCCGACCCGTTCGTTCGATGGCCGCGGTAACTACTCGCTCGGGGTGAAGGAACAATT
>JAGTUV010000147.1 GCA_018224305.1 Gemmatimonadota bacterium | reverse complement strand
CGCGATGTCGTTGCCGCGCAGATCACGCATCCGCTTCTCGCCCGCGCCGACCAGCTCGGCGCCCCGGAAGCGGATCGAGCTGCCCTCCAGGATCTCGCCCGGCGGTCTCGGAATCAGCTGCATGACGGACAGCGACGTCACCGACTTGCCGCAGCCGCTCTCACCCACGATCCCCAGCACCTCGCCCTTCCGTACATGAAACGACACCCCATCGACCGCCTTCGCGGTGCCGGCGTCCGTGTGGAAGTAGGTGCGGAGGTCCGTCACCTCCAGGAGCGGAGCGTCTTCGTTCATCGTGCTACCGCCCGAAACGCACCAGGCATACCGGTCGCCCTCATCATGTCCGAAGCCTCGGATCGAGCGCGTCCCTGAGACCGTCCCCGACGAGGTTGAACGCCAGCACCACCAGCACGATGATGAGGCCGGGGAACGTTGCGACCCACCAGGCGCCGAGCAGGTTGTCGCGGCCTTCCGCGACCATGCTGCCCCACGTCGGCGTCGGCGGTTGCACGCCGAGTCCCAGGAAGGACAGCCCGGCCTCCATGACAATGGTGTTGCCGATGCCGAGCGTTGCGGTGACGATGACGGGCGCAAGTACGTTCGGGATCAGGTGCCGCATCATGATGCGGCCGCGACTCATGCCGAGCGCCTGCGCAGCATGGATGAATTCGCGCTCCCGCAGACTCAGTACATCGCCGCGCACGATGCGGGTCGTACCGGGCCACTGCGTGAGGCCGAGGACGACAATGATCACGGTGATCGACGCATCGAACAGGGCGACGATCATGATCAGCAGCACGAGGCGCGGGAATGCGAGCACCACGTCCGTGAAGCGCATGATCACCGTGTCGATCTTGCCGGAGAAGTAGCCGGCGGCAGCGCCGAGCAGTGTGCCGATCGTGATGCTGATCGCCGTAGCGATGAAGCCGATCGAAAGCGAAATCCGGGAGCCGTAAATGATACGGCTGAGAACGTCCCGACCGAAGCGGTCGGTGCCGAGCAGGTTCGTCGATGACGGCGGCAGGAATCCTGTGCGGGCGATGTCATCCTGTGCGATCGGATCGTATGGCGCTATGAGCGGCGCGAGCAGGGCGACCAGGTAGAGCAGCACGATGATGGCCAGACCCACCAGTGCGAGCCGGTTGCGCTTGAACTGGCGCGCGGCGATGGCCCACTGCGAGTCGCGCCGTGCGGCAGCGCGCCGGCCCCGCACGGTCAGGTCCCACATCGCCCAGCCCCAGAGCAGGAGCATCGAGCCGAACAGGGTCACCATCGCGACGTAGTCATCCAGCGATGCCGCGCCCACGTCCGCTATACGGTCCCACGTCCAGTACGCCAGACCCAGAAGCACGCCCCACGGCAGCAGGACCGTCAGACCCCGGAGCCATTCGCCGATCAACGCATGCCCGCCACCCGGCAGCAGCGCGCTCAGCAGAACCGCGTGGATCGGTGCGCGCTCGGCCATCGGCTCACCGGATGTGACCGCAGACTGGTCACCCGGCACACCCGTCTCCAGCCCTGTCGGCACGGTGACAGGCGGTCCGGACTCCGGGTCCGGTACGTTGTCGCGCAACTCGTCGCGGGTCATGTCAGTCGTACCGTATGCGCGGGTCAGCCACGGCGTAGAGCACATCCGCGATCAGGTTCCCAAGCACCACAATGACGGCGAAGATGAAGCTTGTGGCCATGACCAGCGGATAGTCGCGCTGGAAGATAGCTTCATAGATGATGCGGCCCATGCCCGGCCAGGCGAAGATGACCTCGATGAAGATCGTGCCGCTGAACAGGAATGGCAGGTACAGTCCCAGCAGCGTGATCACGGGCAGCATTGAATTGCGCAGGGCATGCTTCATGATCACCTTACGCTCTGACAGCCCCTTCGCGCGCGCGGTCCGTATGTAGTCCTGCCGGATGACCTCCAGCATCTGCCCGCGCATGTAGCGCGCGACGCCGGCGGCGAGCGCGAGCGTGAGCGTTCCAACCGGCAGGATGAGATGGGAGATCCTGTCCCTGATCTTCTCGCCCGCACTCATGAACTCGTAATCGACGCTCGTGATACCGGTCGCCGGCAGCGCGATGGGCCATCCCCACGTATGCGCCTTGAGCGAGAAGATCAGCACGAGCATCAGCGCCAGCCAGAACGAGGGCATCGAGTAGAAGAACAGCGACACGACGCTCGATGTGCTGTCGAAGATGGAGTACTGCCTTACGGCCTGAAGCACGCCGATGATCATGCCGAATGCGAACACGAGCACCAGTGCGGTGCCGGTCAGTATCAGCGTGTTGGGCAGCGCTTCCCACACGACATCGGCCACCGGCCGGCTCTGCGCCAGCGAGTAGCCGAAATCACCCTGGAAGAACGATGTGAGCCACTTGAAGTACTGGATGTGGAGCGGCTGATCGAGGCCGAGATTGCGGCGCAGCTGCTCGATGATCTCCGGCGGTACGTTCGGGTTGAAGTAGAACGTCGTCGGATCGCCGGGCGCGAGATTGAGGACAAAGAAGATGATGGTCGCGATACCGATGAGGAGCGGTATCGCGCTGAGCAGCCTCTTCAGGATGAACGCGCCCATGCCCGGTCGTCAGCGGCCGGTGGACCAGCGCGCAATCGAGCGCAGCTCCCCGCGCGGATCCATCTCGACACCATTCATATCGCTGCGCGATGCCGCCAGCTCGTTCAGCCAGAACATGAACGTCACCGGCTGTTCACGCTGAAGCACACGCGTCATCTCCTCCCACGCCGCTCGTTGCTCCGCCTCGTCCGGGGCGCGGCCGCCCCGTTCGATCGCGGCATCCAGCGCCGGGATCCGCACCGTGCTCCGGTTCGCCGACAGCTGAATATCCGCCTCGCGCGAATGGAACAGCGCGCTCGGGGCCGCCGCGATCTGGAAGTTGTCCAGCACCCAGTTCGTGAATACCGCGTCGAAATTGCGCTCCCGGTGGCTCTGCAGCATCGTCTGGAATTCCATCACCCGGATCTGCGCGTTCGCGCCGACCTGCCGCAGCTGGTTCTGAAGCACTTCCACCACCGACCGGCGCAGCGGATCGTCGCTGCTCAGCACTTCGAACGCGAGCGGCTGGCCCTGTGCATTCTCGCGTATGCCGTCACCATCGCGATCGACCCAGCCCGCCTGCTCGAGCAACTGCGCCGCCTGCGCGGGATCGTACTGCACCGGATCGAGATCCGGATACAGCCGGTGCCACGGCGGAATCGTGCTCGTCGCGATCTCGCCCTCGCCGTACAGCAGAGCGTCCACGATCTCTCCGCGGTTGATCGCATGCGCAAGCGCGCGACGCAGGTTCGCATCGTTGAACGGAGCCCGGTCATTGTTCCAGCCGAGATAGTAGACCGTGCGGCCGGGGTAGGAATGCAGCTCGGTCTCGGCGTTGTCGCGCACCTGACGGATCTGGTCCGGCATCAGCGGGATGTCGATGTGCACACTGCCGGTCAACAGCTCCGTCAGCATGGTGGATGCCTCGGGAATTACGCGGAACACAATTCGCTCCGCATCGGCCGGTCCGCCGAGCGACTCAGGGAAGTCGTCGTTGCGCAGCAGGACGAGTCGATCGTTCGCGCGCCACTCGCCGAAGCGCAGCGGCCCGCTCCCTACCGGCTGGCGGTTGAACGGCGCGTTACGCAGTTCTGCCGGCGAAACGTTCTCGAGGAGGTGGCGCGGCAGGGGCGGCCACCAGAAATCCTCGAGCGCCTGTGCGTGCGGTCGTGCAAAACGGAACGTGATCGTGTAGTCATCGATCACCTGGGCGCCCGCGACTTCGGCGAGGAATGCGGTCCCGAGGAGCGAGGCGGTCTGTTCATCCTTCGCCAGGTTGAACGTGAACTCCACATCGTGCGCCGTGACGGGCTGGCCGTCATGCCAGCGAACATCCTGCCGCAGGTGGAACGTGACGCCGGTATCGCCATGCAGGTCCCACGACTCGGCCAGATAGGGCTGCACGTCCAGGTTTTCATCGTACTGCACGATCGGCGTGAACAGCGCGTAATTCATCAACTCGAGATCATACTGCCCCGAACTGGTGACGGGGTTGAAGCTCCCGAAGTCGGAGCGCATCCCGACAACGACCGTGCCACCCACGCCGCCGCTGCCGCCATCACCGCCGCATGCGCCCGCGAGCAGGCCGGTCAGCAGCAGCAGGGCGGCGCGCCGCGTCAGAAACGTCATCAGGTCCGGCAAGCTCCGCATGCGCATCAACCGCCTCCGAATTTCGCTTGGTGAAGACAGCATGTCTCCCTCCTCATCGCCGCCACGTCCACTCGTCGTTCCCGAAACGGCGGACCAGCTGCTTCGCGCGGACATTCTCACGTTGACCTAGCGGCCCCGGCGCAAGACGGGTGCCGAACGTGCGCTCGAATCCGCTGCACATGGCAGCGATCACCGCGTGGACGTCCGGCTCGCGGCCGGACAGCTCCTCGAGCGTAATGGAGCCCTCCGGCGCTGCGGGTGGCGCGGGTGGCGCCGGCGCCGCGGGTGAAGCCGGCGGCGCGACCCCGCGGGAAAGCAGGTCACGGACGCGTGCCTGTGACCCGGACAGCAGGATCGACCCGTGCTGCAGCAGCGCCCCGCGCTCGCACCGCTGGGCGCTCCCCACCAGCTTGCGCCCCCCGGCGACCACCTCGCCCGCCGCCGGCGCCTGGAAGCATGGCTCTGCCGCCTGGCTGACGGGCCCGCGGATCTTCAGACCCGCCGCCTGCTCCGCCGCGATGCCCAGGCAGCGCAGCCCCTCTACCAGCGCTCGGTTGATACTGGCGTATGCCGCCCGCGCACCGCCGAGCGGCCCGGGAGCGGAGACAACGGAGTAGGTGAGTTCCCGATCGTGCAGCACGGCGAGGCCGCCCGTAGGCCGACGGACGACGTCGATCCCGGCTGCGGCAAGCCGATCGGCGTCGTAGAGACCGCGTGCCGCCTGGTTTCTGCCCAGAGAGAGACAGGCGGGCTGCCAGGCATAGAAACGAAGGACGGGCGGACCGCCCTGCTGGAGGGATTCCAGCAGCGCCTGGTCGATCGCCATGTTGACCGCTCCGCTCGCCGCGACTGGGCCGACGCCCGGCACGGCACCGGACCCGGTGCCCACAATCAGGCGCCACCCGCCCGCGCCGCCATCCCGGTCCGACGAATCCGGCGCGGTGGTCATGAAATGCACCGCGTCCGACGGGCAGGCCGGCGGACGCGGTGTCTGACAGCACCCCGGGGGGACCGTGGACAGTCGTGCAGGGCCTGCCCCCGTGAAGGGCGCGGGCTACCCAATGTGCTTCGTGTACTCATCCGGACCGAGCAGCGTATCCCTCTCGGTCTCATCGGAGATCCGGATCTTGACCATCCAGCCGGCCCCGTACGGATCGCTGTTGACCTTACCGGGGTCATCCCCGAGCGAGGCATTGACCTCGACTATCTCGCCGGAGATCGGGCAGTACAGATCGCTCACGGCCTTCACGGCCTCCACCGTGCCGAAAACGGCTCCGCGCGTGTAGGTCTCACCGGCAGACGGCAGCTCCACATACACAACATCGCCGAGTTCGCCCTGCGCGTAATCGGTGATGCCGACCTGATAGACGTCAGCGGTTTCGGTCTTCTTCAGGTATTCGTGCTCCTCCGAATAGAGGAGATCCGCGGGCACGTCGGACATGACGCCTCCTGAGACGCTGCAGCGGGTTCAATTCTCGCTCGACGCGGCGCTCGCCGCGCGCGCACAATAGAGACCCCGCGATGGAGCGTCAACCGTGAGGCTCTGCGCGAACTTCGTTGAGTTGACGCATGATCTCGATGAGACGCCGCAGCTCCGACTCGACGATCACCAGGCACTCCTTTACTTCGGGATCCTGCGCCGCCGGCTCATCGAGCAGCAGCTGCACATGCCCCAGGGCCGCCGTGATCGGATTGTTCGCGTCGTGCCGCACCCGGCGCACGAGATTCACGATCTCATTCAGGCGATCTTCATGATTCATCCGGCCAAGATACGCGGAGGCGCGGAGATGGAGAAGTCTCCTCTGCCCGCTGCGACGGACAGCCGCGGCCCTCCGCCCCGTACCTGCGGTCCACAAAGGGGTTGTAAAGTACCACCATCGTGTTTAGTGTATTCGTGCGCCCGCGAGTTTCGCGGGCTGGGCCGCTGCCGGGATGCAAGGCTGAACGGTGGCCGGACCGCGGGACTTCGGGCCCGCTGGTGTCGATGCCTGATGTTGAACCTTGAAAAGGAGGTGATCCCTTGGCCAGTTCGAGTATTTCCAGCAACCCGACACGGGCAAGCGATCGCCTGATCGGCGCCTAGCCGAACAGCCGACGTAACAGTCCGCCAACGACACAGGTGCCGATCGCAGGCATCGCGTCGGGTTGCGGAAACTCAGGGCGCCGCCGGATACTACCGGCGGCGCTCTTGTTTTATCGGCGCCGGCCGGCTCCTGCCCTCCGGTCGTGCCGCGGTCCCTGCCCCGTTCGCCGTGCGCACCGACCCCGAGGTGCTGCGCGCGCTGGCTCTGCTCGCCGAACTGCCCGCAGTTCGGTAATATTGCACGACGCCGGTTCACGGATCATTGCCGCTCGAGCAGGAGCTTTCCGATATGTCCGTCACACTGCCCGATGTCTCGCGCCAGCCGCTGACCCTGCTCTCCGAGGAAGAGCAGATGTTTCGGGACCTGGTCCGTGATTTCGCCGAGTCAAACGTCGCGCCGCTCGTTCACGACATGGACCGCGATGCGACCATGAGCCCCGATCTCATCCCGCAGATCTTCGAGCTTGGCCTCATGGGCATCGAAGTGCCGGAGGATCTCGGCGGTACCGGCTCGTCATTCTTCACAGCAGTGCTCGTCGTCGAGGAGTTGTCGCGCGTGGATCCCAGCGTCGGCGTGCTCGTCGATGTGCAGAACACTCTCGTCAACAACTGCATCCTTCGCTATGCGACGGAGCACCTGAAGGAGCTGTATCTGCCGCGCCTCGCCGCGCACGTGGTCGGCGCGTACGCGCTGTCGGAGGCCGGTTCCGGATCGGACGCATTCGCGCTCGAGACGCGTGCCGCGAAGGTGGACGGCGGCGGCTGGCGCATCGACGGCCGCAAGCTGTGGATCACGAACGGCGATGAGGCCGGCGTGTTCATCATCTTCGCGACCACGGATCCGGCACAGGGCTACCGCGGCATCACCGCGTTCGTCGTGGAACGTGAATTCGAGGGCTTCAGCGTCGGCAAGAAGGAGGACAAGCTCGGCATCCGCGCATCCTCCACTGTCGAACTCATGATGGACGACTGCCGCGTGCCCGATGAGAACGTTCTGGGTGAGGTCGGCAAGGGCTACAAGATCGCGATCGAGACGCTGAACGAGGGCCGCATCGGTATCGGCGCTCAGATGCTCGGCCTCGCGCAGGGTGCGCTCGACCACACGACCCGGTATGTGCAGGAGCGGGAGCAGTTCGGCCGCAGGATCGGGGACTTCCAGGGCGTGCAGTTCCAGCTGGCGCAGATGCGCACGGAGCTGGAAGCCGTGCGCCTCATGGTCTACAACGCCGCGCGACTGAAGGACTCGGGCGATCCGTTCAT
>JAGTUV010000146.1 GCA_018224305.1 Gemmatimonadota bacterium | reverse complement strand
TCACGGAGATCTTCGTCACCACGTAGCCGAAGATCGAGACGATGGCCAGGTACCAGCGCGCACCGGGCGAGTAGCGCCGCTCGAGGAACTCCGGCATCGTGTAAACGCCGCTGCGCAGGTAGAACGATGCGAACACCCAGCCGAGCAGCAGCAGGATGAACGAGGCGAGGATCTCGAACTGTGCGACGGCCACACCGCTCGCCGCGCCCGTCCCGGCCAGTCCGACCAGGTGCTCGGAGCCGATGTTGGAGGCGAAGAGTGAGGCGCCGACGACGAACCAGCCGGTGTTGCGGCCGGCCAGGAAGTAGCCGGCAGAGTTGCGGCCGGCGCGTTCGCGCCAGGTGACGTACCCGGCCGCGCCGAAGATCAGCACGAAGTACAGGGCGATGACAACCCAGTCGATGCCGGCCAGCAGTCCCACGGCAGCCTCCGTAGTCACAGTTCGGGGGGAGTAAACTGCAAACCAGCGTCGATCCCGGTCCAAGTAGTACCGTCAAAGCGGGACGGCCGCAACACTTCTCTTGACCCGCGATCGGACGTACCTTGGCTGGCCGCGCTCCGTCATACCCGATGCGCCGTATTCCACGATTGCACCAACCTCCATGAATTGGAGCCATCGATGCGCCCACATCGCTCTGTCCTCACCCTCGTCGTCGCGACCCTGATCACGGCGCCGGCGGCCGCGCAGGAGCCGATCCGCGTCGCATCGCCGGACGGCCGCAACGAGGCGCGGATCCACAGCCGGGACGGCAGGATCCACTACAGTGTCGAGCGCGACGGGAATCCGGTCATCGCGCCGTCCCTGCTCGGCTTCGAGTTCCGCGGCGCACCGCCACTGCGCGACAGCCTGCGCATTACCGGCGTCACGCAGGCGAGCCGGGACGAGACCTGGACGCAGCCGTGGGGCGAGGTCAGGCAGGTGCGCGATCATCACAACGAGATCCGCGTCGGCGTGGCCGAGACGACCGCGGCGGGGCGGCGCTTCGACATCGTCTTCCGCGCGTTCGATGACGGCATCGGCTTCAGGTACGAAGTGCCGGAGCAGCCGGCGCTGCATTTCTTCGAGATACAGAACGAGCTGACGGAGTTCGCGCTCGCCGATGATGCGCGTGCGTGGTGGATCCCGTCGAACCGGCCACGCCTCGATCGCTCGGAGATGCTCTATTCCGCCTCGCCCATGAGCCTGCTCGACAGCGTACAGACGCCGTTGACCATGCGCACGGCGCGGGGCACGTTCGTCGTGCTGCACGAGGCGCACCTGGTCGATTACGCGCGGATGAATCTCGCGGGGCAGCGGCACATGGAGGATCGCACGCTGCGCGCGGCCCTCGCGCCGCTCGCCGACGGCGTCAAGGTGCGCGGCAAGGCACCGTTCAACACGCCGTGGCGCACGATCCAGCTTGCAGACCGCGAGGCCGACCTCGTGCCATCCGTGCTCGGACTGAACCTGAACCCGCCGAACGTACTGGGCGATGTGAGCTGGGTGAAGCCGATGAAGTACGTCGGCATCTGGTGGGGCATGCACATCGGCACCATGAGCTGGGGCTCCGGTCCGCGCCATGGCGCGACGACCGCGAACGCCCGGCGCTACATCGACTTCGCCGCCGACAATGGCATCGACGGCGTGCTCGTCGAAGGCTGGAACACCGGCTGGGACGGCGACTGGATCGCCAACTCGCACCTCTTCTCGTTCACCCAGTCGCACCCGAACTACGACCTGAACGAGGTCGCCGCGTATGCGCGGCAGCGCGGCGTGCGCCTTATCATGCACAACGAGACGTCCGGCGGCATCACGAACTACGAGGACCAGATGGAGGATGCCTACCGGCTCTATCAGTCGCTCGGCATCGATGCCATCAAGTCCGGCTATGTCGCCGACGGCTACCAGGGCCACTCGCACTGGTCACAGTTCCGCGTGCGTCACAACCTGAAGGCCATCCAGACCGCCGCGCGTTACCGCATCGCGCTGAACGTCCACGAGCCCGTGCACGACACGGGCGAGCGCCGCACCTATCCCAACATGATGACGCGCGAGGGCGCGCGCGGGCAGGAGTACAACGCGTGGGGCGGCGAGGGCGGCAACCCGCCCGAGCACGAGTCCATCCTCTTCTTCACGCGGCTCCTCGCCGGCCCGATGGATTTCACGCCCGGCATCTTCGACATCACGCTGGCGAGCGCCGATGGCGGGCCGCGCTCGCCGCAGGAGTCACGCGTGCGCACCACGCTCGCGAAGCAGCTCGCGCTCTACGTCGTGCTCTACTCGCCGATGCAGATGGCGGCCGACCTCATCGAGAATTATGTGAACCAGCCGGCTTTCCAGTTCATCCGCGACGTGGCCGTCGACTGGGAGCAGACGCGCGTGCTCGATGCGCGCATGGGAGATCATGTGGTGGTCGCGCGTCAGGAGCGCGGCGGCGAGGACTGGTTCATCGGTGCGATCACGGACGAAGAAGGCCGCACGATCGACGTGCCGCTGTCGTTCCTGCCTGCCGGACGCAGTTATGTGGCGGAGATCTATGCCGACGAGGCGGACTCGCACTGGATGACGAATCCGCTGCCCATCTCGATCAGCCGGCGCACCGTGAACGCGGACACGCGGCTCACGATCCGGATGGCACCCGGCGGCGGTCAGGCGATCCGGCTGACACCGGCGCGCTGACGCCATCGCGCTGACGCCATCGCGCTGACGCCATCGCGCTGACGCCGTCGCGCTGACGCCGTCGATGTGCCAACGCTGACGCCGGCACCCTGACGCCGGCGCCTCAGCCAGTGGCAGCCGATGCGAACGCCGCCTCGATGACCTCGAGCACGGCGACCGCATCGCGCGGATCGACGGGCGGCGGCGCGCCCTCGCGCAGCGTCCGCACGACGCCTGCATAGAACAGCGGCCAGGCGCCGGGCTCCGTCTGGACGCGCCGGATCTCGTCGCCAGCGCCGAGCTCGCCCCGGCGATCGGGCGGCTCACGTCCCCAGTCGGGGCCGTTCGGAAGTGCGCCTGCACGCAGCGCTTCCTCCTGCACATCCAGACCGTACTTCGTGTACGCGGCCTGTGTGCCCAGCACACGGAAGCGCGGTGCCGGTCGCGCGGCCACGGCACTCATCCACAGATGTGAGCGCGCGCCGGAGTCGTGAGTCAGCGCGACGAACGTGTCGTCGTCCACCTCCACACCTTCACGCTGTCGGATGACCTCGGCGTATACCCGGCTGACGGGACCGAACAGGTGGAGCGCCTGATCAATGAGATGACTGCCGAGATCGTAGAGGAGGCCGCCGGCCTCCGCCGGATCGCCATGCTCGCGCCACCCCGCCTTCGGCGTCGGGCGCCAGCGCTCGAAGCGCGACTCGAAGCGCAGCACATCGCCCAGCTCACCGTCGCCCACAAGTCGCTGCACCGTCAGGTAGTCGCCATCCCAGCGCCGGTTCTGGAAGACCGTCAACATGAGCCCGCGCCGCGCAGCGTCAGCGATCGTCGCGCGCGCCTCGGCAGCAGTCGCCGCGAGCGGCTTGTCCACCACGACGGGCAGGCCGGCCTCCAGCGCTG
>JAGTUV010000145.1 GCA_018224305.1 Gemmatimonadota bacterium | reverse complement strand
TTGTCCAGGCCGTGTGCCGCGTCCAGAAGCGCCTGTCCGTACACGGCCATGTCGCGGGCGGAGGAGAACAGGCCGGCATGCCCTGCAACGCCGTCCATGGCCCAGGCATTCAGATCGTGAACGACGCCGTGCACGAGCGTCCTGCGCACGTAGTTGTCCTTCTCGGTCGGCGCGATCCGGGCGAGGGTGAAGCCGCCATATTCGCCGTGTGCAGTCAGCGGGTTGAACCGTGTGTCGCTCATCGCGAGCGGACGGAAAACCCGCATTTCGAGCAGGTCGTCGAGGCGACTGCCGCTGACCTCCTCGAGCACCGCGCCGAGCAGGATCATGCCGACGTCGCTGTACTCGCGGCGCGTGCCGGGTGTCGAGCGCACCTTGAGGAGGCCGAGCGCTGCGACGATCTCGCTGCGCGGCCGCCAGCCCGGCCACAGATCGGCTCCCACCGGCAGCCCCGACGTGTGCCCGAGCAGGTGCCGCACGGTAATGTCGGCGTGCAGTCCGCTTGCCGGCCAGTCCCGCAGATACCGGTGGATCGGAGCGTTCAGCAGCAGCCTCCCCTCGCCGGCCAGCTGGATGGCGACCGTGGCCGTGCCCATGGCCTTCGTCAGCGATGCCAGGTCGTAGAGTGTCGAGTCGGTGACAACGGGTGCGAAGGGGCCCCAGTCCGTGTAGCCGTACCCGTGCACGCGCACGAGCTTGCCGTGCCGCCCGACCACGAGTGCCGCTCCGGGTGACGCACCCTGGCTCAGCGCATGATGGATGATGGAGTCCACACGGGCGAAGCGGGTCGGGTCGAACCCAACGGATTCGGGCGCGACCAGCTCCGGGGAACGCCGGACCGCGATGAGTTCCGCCCGCTCGTCAGGTACTGCCATGGCAAAGGCGTCGCCCAGGGCAGTGCCCCGCGCCTCGCCCGCTGCATCGCGGCGCCCTTCCATGTCGGTGGACTGCGCGACGACGTGTGCCGCACCCGTTACGAGTGCAACGAATGCTGCGATGACGCCACGACAGGCGGCATCCGATGCAGAGGGTCTGCGGCTGGCAGCGTGGTTCATGCAGTTGCCGGTGTGCCGTGAGGAGGACCGTACCACGGAATAACGTGACTGGCCCGCACGAACGCAAGGGCCGCGTCTCTGTCGTACCGCCCGCCCACGCGTTCGTTCCCGACGAGGTGCAAATTGTGCGCCCGTCACAGGCCCGACCGGCGCTGGTATCGGGCCCTCGCTCACGTTACATTCCTGCACCGCAAGACAGTCCCTGCCGACGCCGGTGGATCTGCCGTTATCCGAGACGATGTCCTGGAGATCGAATGGCGACCCGCATACCCGACATGCCACTGACGTCCGCCGACCCTGCCGCGATCGACGCGATCGTGTCGCAGCTGCCGGTGGCCGTGCTGGTGGCGGAAGCGCCGGGCGGACGGGTGGTGATGGTGAATGCGCGGGCGGAGCAGTTGTGGCAGGGTGATGTTCCGCGTGCGGAATCGATCGAGGCGTACAGCAGTGCGTACATCGGCTTCCGTCCGAGCGGCGGTCAGTATGGCAGCGAGGAGTGGCCGCTGGCGCGCGCGATCCGTCACGGCGAAGTGGTGACGGACGAGGAGATCGAGTTGCGACTGCCGTCGGGTGAGCGCCGGATCATGCTGGTGAGCGCGACACCCATCGTGGATGATGAGGGCACCGTGTCGCGCGCGATTTCACTGCTCCACGATGTGACCGAACAGCGTGTGGAGGAGCGCCGGCGCGACTTCCTGATGGAGCTGGGGGATGAGCTGCGCCTGCTGGACGAGGCGGTTGCGATCATGGAGATGGCGGCGGTCGCGACGGGCGAGCACCTGGGAGTGTGCAGCGTATCGTTTGCTGACGTGGATGTGGACGGACACCACGCGCTGGTGCAGGCCGAGTATCGCAACGGTCGCATCGTGTCCACGGGCCGATACTACCTGGAGGACTTCGGCCCGCAGTTGATCGACCGGCTGCGGCGCGGCGAGACGGTCGCGATCGAGGACATCACATCGGCGCGGGACGCGACACCGGATCTGTTCGAGGGTTGGGGCTATCGCTCGATGATGGCGGTACCCGTCGCGCGGCTCGGTCAGCTCGTTGGTCTGTTCACGGTACTGCATACCGCGCCGCGTTACTGGAGCCGCTCCGACATTTCGCTGGTCGGGACGGTGATGGAGCGGACGTGGCATGCGGTCGAGAACGCGCGTGTGCATGCAGCGCTGCGGCAGAGTCGTGAATGGCTGACGCTCGCGCTGCGTGCCGGCTCCGCCGCGACGTGGGAGTGGGACCTGCGCTCCGGCGAGATCCACTGGACGGAGGATGAGGGCCGCCTGCTGGGCCTCGAGTTGCCGCGTCGCACGCTGACGTTCGGTCGGTGGCTCGCGCTCGTGCATCCGGACGATCGCCGGGAAGCGAAACGGGCCGCACGCGCGATCTCTACGGCGCCCGATGGCGACGTCGAGTTCGAGTATCGAGTCGCCGGCGGTGGTGAGCCGCGCTGGATCAACATGCGCGGCCGTGTGATCTCCGATCCCCGCGGTGTGCCGGAACGTGTCGTCGGCGTCGCGGTCGATACGACGGAGCGCAAGGCGACGGAGCTCGAACGTGAGGAACTGCTGCGCGAGGCACGCGAGGCGAGTGATGCGAAATCGCATTTCATCAGCGTCATATCGCACGAGTTCCGCACACCGCTCACCGCCATCATTGGCTACACCGATCTGCTGTCCACCGGTGTGTCCGGCCCGCTGGACCCGAGGCAGGAGCGCCAGCTCGACCGCATCCGGACCAGCGCCTGGCACCTCACGCAGCTCGTCGACGAGATCCTCACGTTCTCACGCCTCGAGGCCGGCCGCGAATCGCTCAACTTCCAGGCGGTAGATGTCGTCACGCTGTCACGCGACGCCGCATCGCTCGTTACCCCAGGCGCCGCCGCCAAGGGCATCGGCCTCGCGTGCGAGCTGCCCGATGATGCGATACCCGTACGCACGGACGGTGGCAAGCTCCGCCAGGTGTTACTCAACCTTCTCGGCAATGCGGTCAAGTTCACCGACAAGGGCGGCGTCATGCTGCGGGTGCGCCGCGTCGACAGCAGCGTGGAGTTCACGGTCTCGGACACGGGCGTCGGCATCTCCGCCGAGAACATCGAACGCATCTTCGACCGCTTCTGGCAGGCACAGCACGGACCCTCGCAGCATGCGTCCGGTGCGGGACTCGGCCTCACGG
>JAGTUV010000144.1 GCA_018224305.1 Gemmatimonadota bacterium | reverse complement strand
GCCCGCCGGGAGTGGCGCAGCGCAGGTCCAGGGTCGCCCCGAGGCCGATTCGGCCGCCGCGCCCGCGGGCGCAACGCCGTCAGCGGCCGCAAGACGCGGTGGTGGTGGTGCGGCATCATCGCCCGACGCACGCTGGCTCGCGTACTTCGACGAAGCTGGTATCGACGCGTACGTGAACTGGACACCCGCCAGCCATCCCACGCTGGGCGATGTCGAGGTCGGCGGGTTCCGTCCGAACGTGCGCGTGAATCCGCCTGCTTCGCAGATTCGCGAGATCGCCGCGAAGCATGCGGCATTCGCGGAGTGGCTCGCACTTCAGCTGCCGCACGCGGAGGTCATCGAAACGGAGATCGAGTCACGCGGCGACAATGTGTATCTCGTGACGGCGACACTCGCGAACGAGCAGTACCTGCCGACGCAGTTGTCGATCGGGCAGCGCATCCGTTTCAACCGCCCCATCACGGTTCGGCTGCTGCCCGCGAACGGCATGACCGTCCTCACAGGCAATATCCAGCAGCAGGTGCCGCGCCTAGAGGGCATGGGCGGCCGAGCGAAGTTCACGTGGCTCGTTCATGCGCCCGCCGGCACGCGGGTGACCATGGAAGTCTTTGCCGAGCGCGCGGGCGGTCTGCAGTCCGTCCCGCTGACGCTGCGTTAGGAGGAATCATGAACCCGATGAAGATGACGTTGCGTGCGTTCACAGGATTCGCGATCGCGATTCTGCTGCTGTCATCCACCGCTGGCGAAGCACATGCGCAGATCTTTGCGCAGCCTGACCGCGACCCGCGCGTCAACCTCCGCTTCGACCGGTACTACGACTATGAGGCGATGACCGATGCGCTGCGTCAGCTGCAGCGCACGTGGCCGAAGTTCCTGACGCTTCAGTCGATCGGGAAGTCGGTGGAAGGGCGCGATATCTGGCTGATGACCGTGAACAATCCCGACACGGGTCCGCACACGGCCAAGGCCGCCTTCTGGGCGGATGCGAATATCCACGGCAACGAGATTCAGGGGACCGAGGTGAACCTCTACCTGGTCTGGTTCCTGATGGAGAATTACGACGCGCTGCCGAAGGTCAGGGAACTCGTTGATGCGCGCGCGTTCTACATAGTACCGAGCATGAATCCCGACGGCCGTGATAATTTCCTCAAGACCGGCGGCCCGTCACGGTCGGGGATGATGGACTGGGACAGCAACCTGGACGGCCGCGCGTCGACGGACAATCCCGACGACCTCGATGGCGACGGCGAGATCCGCCAGATGCGCAAGCACGTGCCGGGGCAGGGCACGCACGTCAAGAGTCCCGTCGATCCGCGCCTCATGGTCATCGCGCCGTCCGGCACGAAGGGCGACTACATCCTGCTCGGCAGCGAGGGCCTCGACACGGATGGCGACGGACGCCGCAACAGCGACCCGCGCGGCGGCTACGACATGAATCGCGATTTCCCGAGTGACTGGCAGCCGCCGCACATCCAGGGCGGGTCCAACCGTTACCCGTTCTCCTGGCCGGAGACGCGCGCGGTCGGACAGTGGTTGAAGGATCATCCCAACATCGCCGCCGTGCAGTCATGGCACAACTCGGGCGGCATGATCCTGCGCGGTCCGGGCTCGCGCTTCTACAAGGGGTCGGGCGAGTACACGCGCCGCGACGACGCGGTCTACGACTATCTCGGTGAGCGCGGCGCGCTGATGCTGCCGTACTACCGGCACATGACGGTGTGGGCGGACCTCTACACGGTGTATGGCGGCACCCTCGACTGGGCGCACGATGCACTCGGTGCCGTCGCATTCACGAACGAACTCTGGTCGAGCAACCAGTTCTACAGCGAAGCGTGGACCGACAGCGCCGTGGTACCCCGCGAGATGCAGCAGCTGTTCTTCAACGATCGCCTCGGCATGGGTGCGTGGTACAAGGAATGGACTCCGTTCGACCACCCGGAGCTCGGCGAGATCGAGATCGGCGGCTGGTCGAAGTGGTATGGCCGCACCACCCCGCCATTCATGCTTCAGGAACTCGCCCATCGCAATGCGATGTTCGCGCTCTTCCACGCCGATGAGATGCCGCTCCTCGAGTGGGGCGACATCGCGGTCGAGCGCATCGCGGGCAGCACGTTCCGCGTGAAGGCCGAGATCCGCAACACCCGTGCGATCCCCACCCGCATCGAGGCCGCGGAACTCTATAGCAGCGGCATGCCCGACCGCTTTTCGATCCGCGGCGGCAGCGTGCGCGTTCAAGCCGGCGGCTTCACCACCGGCGAGCTCTCCAACGAGATCCGGCTGCAGGACAGCGAGCCGTCAGTCATACAGGTGAGCAGCGGTGTGCCGGGACGTTCGGGGCTGTCCGTCACATGGATCGTGACGGGCAGTGGTAGCGCGACCATCGAATATCGCAGCCAGAAGGGCGGCACACACACCCGGCAGGTGCAGCTGCGGTAGGCCATCGATTCCGCCTCGACTTGCCTTGACCCGGGATCTCGTCCATCTTTGAGGCACACGGCAAATCTCCCCCACGTCGCGTCGCGGCACATTGCGGCGCCGTGCCTCCCGCCGCCGAACGGATCGGGCGCAATGCGTCCCGGTGTCTGGTTCCCCTTGTCCACGTCATCGACTTATGCGACTGCTGCGCTTACCGCTGCTGGTGATGGCCTGTCTCAGCGGCACACCTGCCGGCCTTGCCGGTCAGGGTGGCGACCGGCTGGAGGATCGCCGTTCCGCACGTCAGATCGCCGATTCAGTCGAGATCGCTGCGCTCGCGCGGACGCTCGCAGGCGATGCGTCGTCGGACAGCGCACGGGCTTCGATTCTCTACGAGTGGGTAGCCCGCAACATCGCCTATGACGCCCCCTCCTTCTTCGCCGGGAAGGATGGAGACGATACGGCCGAAGGTGTGTACCGCAATCGTGTGGCGCTCTGCGGAGGTTTCGTCGCGATGTTCCGACGCATGGCCAGTGAGGTCGGGCTCGAAACGGTCTCAATCGTCGGGTATGCGAAGGGTATCGACTACGTATTCGGTCGCTCGACCAGGAAGCCGAATCATGCCTGGCTCGCCATGTACATGGGGGGCGAATGGCGCCTCATCGATCCGACGTGGGGAGCTGGCGTTATCACCGGCCGCACATTCGAGCCCCGCTTCACATGGGAATACTTTCTCGTGAAGCCGGACGAGCTGATCCTGTCCCACTTTCCCGAACGCGCGCAGTGGCAGCTGGTGGACGTTCCGCTCCAGCGCAGTGATTTCGAGCGCATGCATGCCGTGCCACGGACCCTGTTCGCCGTCGGCTTCAGTCCCGGTCAGGTCCGGACGGTTGCGCTCACGCCGGGCGTGAAGGATTTTCCCCTGATCGGCCTGATGGGAAGCCATGTGCGCGTGCTCCGCGCCCCTGTCGCGGGCACCATCGCCGCCGCTGCGGACGTCATGATCGAAGTGGAATGGCCGGGCGCGCGCGATGTGGCGATGGTCACGGATGGCCAGTGGACCCGGCTCGATCGCACGGGGGATCGCTTTCAGGGCAGCGCCGCCGCCGCCGGATCGACCCTCCAGCTGGTGGGACGCACGGGCGAGGACGGCACGCCGTACCAGACGCTGCTGCACTATCGCGTAGCGCCCGGCGAATTGCGCACCTCCTCGAAGTAGATTCTGCCGTATCCGAGCCGCCAGACTCTCCGATGTCGCGTCGCCCGCGGTTGCCTGCATGGGGAGTCGACGTGACAGCAGGGCGGACGGTCAGCGTTCGGGCCTCCACCTCATTCAGCGTGTCCAGGGACGTGTTTTTGTCCGGATTCAGCCGGGCGGAACGTTGAATGAAGGATGTCGCTCGACGATCGATGCAAACCCGGAGTCGCGATGGGAGCCCGCGGTAAACTGGTTGTACTGCTGATGGCGATTGGCGCCGCTGCGGCGTGCGACCGCACGCCCGTGGAGCCTTTCGACGATCCAGCCATCGCCGTGCTCACGGGGACGCAGGGAGAGCGGCCGTCAGAGTTGACACTGTCCGGTCTGCTGTACTCAGCGATCCGGCGTATCCACGGTGACCACGGCCTCGACGCGGCCCGAGATCTCGTTCGAGACCTGGCCCTCATACAGCACCGCATCGATGCGGCAGCCGTCGAGGACCGCCCGGGCCTGCACCGTCAGTTGCGGCAGGAGCAGTTGCGCATCGTGCTGCTCGTACATGACGGCGACGTGATCGATCGAACCATTCGCGGGGTCGCCGAGCAGGCGGCCATTCTGCGTTCACGTCGCCATGCACTCGCCCGATCCGGGATCGCCGCACCCGGGGCGGATGGCGTTCTCGAGGATCTGCCCGCTCTGCTCGCTCGTGCCCGCACCTCCGCGAATGAGTTCGATGCGCTCGACGCCGCGACGCGAGCCGCGGAACATGCGGAACGGTTGCGCCATGCGATCGCTGGCGCCGCGCGGTTGCCGTCGCTGGATACGCTGTTCAATGACGCAGCGGCCCGTATTGGTGACAGTGCATTGAAGCATCTGATCCGTGATGCCGAGACGCTGCGTGCGACCGCGGAGGCGGCCGTGCGATCTGGAGTGAGCGAGCGTGCCGACGCTGCAACGCGCGCGGCGCGCGATGCCAGGATCCGTGCGATTCTCGCCGGGCTGGGCCCCGATGCCGTGGCCGATGTCATCGACTGGGGCCAGCACCGTGTGGGCGAACAGGAAGCACGACTGAGGACGGTTGCTGCTGCAAGAGATGTCTCGCGCCTGGAGCGGATGAATGCGTCTGCCGCTGACATGCTTCAACGCGCAGAAACGCGCCTTCGTCTCGGTGACAGTGCCGCCGCTCTGGATCTCGCCGCCCACGCCGTCGATCTGCTAAACGCTCTGGAAGGAACACTGACCGACCGGTAGCCGCTGGCTTATCACACTCCCGTGCCGACGGCGCGGAAAGCGGATAGGGGAGCCACTCCCTGCATCGGCAACGGGGGTGTCGGCACTTACATCGCACCGGGGCATCAGCCCTACATCGGCATCGGGGTATCGGCCCTACATCGGCGTCGGGGGTATCGGCTGTCCGGCTGGCGGCGCGGGTTGCTGCCGCGGCGTCGCCGCTTCGCCGGGCTCCGCCGACTCTCCGAGCTGCTGCGCCAGCAGCTGGCGCGCACGGGCGAGATGTGCGTCGGCCATGGCCCGGATATCGGTGAGCAGCCCATTCAGCTCCTGGTCGGTCGTCATCGGTATCAGCTGCTGATCGAGGCGATCGACGAGCATCCGGTTCGATTCGACCTGTGCGCGCAGGAACGGCAGGTCGAAATCGGCGCCGGCAAGACCTTCGAGGCCGGAGTGGGCCATGCGCGTGGTGTTGCCGAGCTCCTGCGTCTCGCGAGTTTCCGTCAGCGTGGCCCCGTGCAGTCGCGCTGCCGAGTCGAGCGCGCTCACAAGGGCCCGGTGATCCGCTGCGGCGGTCTGGGCGTACTGCCGCACGGCCGGTGCGCCGGCCCGCTGTGAGGCCATATCGCTGAACTCCACGCCTGCCATGCTCATGCCCCGGATGGGAGTGAGCACCGCCACCGCGGCAGCGCTGTCAGCCGTCGCCTGTGCCGCGTCCGCGCTTCCATCCGTGTCCGCGTCATCTCCGCCGCACGCAGCCGTCATGAGAAGGCCGGCCAAAAGCAGTCCCCGCATTTCCCGCATCGATTTCGCCTCTTGGTTACGTTCACCGATCCGCTGAGCGTACGACCCTGCCGCTATACAGGCAAGGCGGGCAGGCAAGTGCAAGATCAAGACCCCGCCGACCGCCGCAAGCGGACGCGGAACCCATTTTGCAAAATCACCCATTGAAACATTTCAGCGCCCCGCTGCCGACATGGCGCGGGTCCGGCGCCATCGGCGCGGCGCGCTGCCTGGAGTCCTCATGGGCCGTGTCGGATACGATCGGCGCACGTGTGGAGCGGGGCGCTCTCATGGCGCGCCGGGTCGTTTTGCAAAATGGGTTCCGCGTCCGCTTGTCCGCTTGCCCAGCCTCTGGGCCCCCGCTATACTCGCCACCCTGGCCGCACGATCGCCCGCAACCGCGAGGGGCTGGCGTCCTCACCTTCAAGGCGGAGGGGCGGCCCCTTTTTCCGTATCCCTGATCCGCACTGCACAGACAGAGACCGTCAGGAATGTCGAATACGAACAAGGGCCTGGAAGGTGTCGTCATTGGCCAGACGACGATCAGCCGCGTCGCCGGAGATGCCGGCGAACTCATCTATGGCGGCTACCACATCGAAGACCTCGCCGGGAATGTGACGTTCGAGGAGGTCTGTCACCTGCTGTGGTACGGTGAACTGCCGAATGCCGCGCAGCTCCACGACCTGCGTGGTCGCCTGCTCGAGGGTATGGCCGTCGACGACGCCGTCCTCGATGTCGTTCGCCTGGTGGCGGCGGACAGCCATCCGATGGCGGCGCTGCGCACCGCGGTTTCCGCCCTGTCCGCAGTCGATCCCGACGCAGAGGACATGTCGGCGGAGGCGGCCGACCGCAAGGCGATCCGGCTCACCGCACAGGCGATCACTCTCACCGCGGCGATCGAGCGCATCCGCACCGGCACCGACCCGATCGCACCGCGCGCTGACCTCTCGCTCGCCGCCAACCTGCTATACATGATGCATGGCAGGGAGCCGGACGAACTTGCGGAGCGCATCATCGATGCATCGCTGACGCTGCATGCCGAGCACGGCATGAACGCCTCCACGTTCTCCGCGCGCGTCACGGCGAGCACCCTCGCCGACATGCATTCCGCCGTCACCTCGGCCATCGGGACACTGAAGGGCCCGCTGCACGGCGGCGCCAATGAGCGCGTGATGCAGATGCTGCTCACCATCGATCAGCCTGACAACGCCGCACAGTGGGTGCGCGACGCGCTCGGCCGCGGCGAAAAGATCATGGGGTTCGGCCATCGCGTCTATCGTACGGTCGATCCGCGTGCGCCAATCCTGAAACAGCTGGCAGAGCAGATGCTGGATCGCGGAGGTGACACCCGCTGGCTGAGGATCTCCGACGTCATTCAGACGACGATGCGCGAGGAGATGGACAGGATGGGAAAGAAGATTTATCCCAATGTCGACTTCTTCAGCGCATCTGTCTACTACACGCTCGGCATTCCGATGGACCTGTTCACGAACCTGTTTGCATGCGCGCGCATGGCCGGCTGGACGGCGCACGTGAAGGAGCAGCTTGCGGACAACCGCCTGATCCGGCCGAAGGCGGAGTACGTCGGTCCGGTGGACCGCACGACCTCTCCCATTGCACAGCGACCCTGAACAACGATCATGGCTGAACCGAAAATCGCAACCGCCCGGGTATCTGCTGATGAGCTGAATACGCAGCTCCTCGTCCTGCACGCATTCGAGCGCGACACGAGTGCGGTAGGATTCGTCTCCAAGGTAGACCGGCTCTACGACGGAGCGCTCAGCCGCGTTCTGTCCAGCGGAGACTTCGCCGGACATTCGACGGACACGATGGTGGTGTATCCGCCGAACCCGGACTGCGGCATCCGCCGTGTCCTCCTGGTCGGCGCGGGCAAACGCGAGGACCATACGGTCGAGCGGCTGCGTCGTGCAGTGGGCTCGGCTGTGCGCGCCGCAGAGAAGATGGCGATCCGCGAGATGAGCATTTCCGTCGGCCACGTTCATCATCTCAGCGAGCACATGGGCGACTACTATGCGGGTCTTGCCGCCGTGGAAGCGGCGATGCTCGCGGCCTGGGACTATCGCGACCTCAAGACACAGGACGAGGACAGTGCGCCGCGTGCAACGCTCGATGAGGTCTCCATCCTGGCGCACGATGACCGCGAACTCGATGAACTGAATCGCGCGGTCCGTCACGGCACCATTACCGCCCGCGGTGCCAACGTCGCGCGGGACCTGCAGCAGCGTCCCGGCAACATCGCCACGCCGACATTCGTCGCCGAGCACGCGCGCGAGATTGCCGGCCGCCTCGATCTGAAGGTCACGGTGCTCGACCGCGAGCAGATACGCAGCGAGGGCATGCATGGTCTCCTCGCCGTGGCCCAGGGCTCGGCCGAGGAGCCTCGCTTCGTCGCCCTGGAGTACAATGGCGGCGAGAAGGATGCAAAGCCGCTCGTTCTCGTTGGCAAGGGCGTGACGTTCGATACCGGCGGTCTTTCGATCAAGCCTTCCGAGCGCATGGAGGACATGAAGTTCGACATGTCGGGGGCCGCGGCCGTTATCGGCGCGATCCACGCCATCGCCGAACTCGAGCTGAAAATCAACGTCGTCGCACTCACGCCGCTGACCGAGAACCTGCCGTCCGGATCCGCCTACAAGCCCGGCGATGTCATCAACACGCTGCTCGGCAAGACGATCGAGGTGGTCAACACCGACGCGGAGGGCCGCATCGTCCTGGCCGACGCGCTGGTATACGCACGGCGCTACAACCCTGCAGCGATCGTCGACTGCGCAACGCTCACTGGCGCCTGCGTCATCGCACTCGGCCACCACGCCATCGCGCTCATGGGCAATAACGGGCAGCTCATCGATCAGGTCCGCGCCGCCGGTCAGCGCACGGGTGAGCGCTGCTGGCCAATGCCACTCTGGGACGAGTACAAGGAACAGATCACCAGCAACATCGCCGATATGAAGAACTCGGGCGGACGCGCCGCCGGATCGATTACGGCAGGGTGGTTCCTCAAGGAGTTCGTGGCCGATGAGACGCCCTGGGTGCACCTCGACATCGCGGGCACCGCCTATCGCGACGAGGCCGCACCGTACCTCCGCAAGGGCGCGGCCGGTGTGCCCGCCCGCCTGCTCATCGACTGGGTCCGCGCGCGCGCAGGGGCATGACCACAGGGGCCGGCACGGGCTCCTGTCGGCCCGCTACCTCCGTGACAGGTC
>JAGTUV010000143.1 GCA_018224305.1 Gemmatimonadota bacterium | reverse complement strand
GTGAACGCGTCAGGCTCGGGATGAGGAGAGTGCAGGTCGCCCGCGTGACGATCGGTGCCGGCGCTGGCGGCCGAGCCAGGCGATCCGCTCGGGACAGCGTGATCGCCCGCTGGCCAGTCGGTCGCTGGTGATCGCACATGTGCTACTGCACGGCCACGCTCGACTGCTGCTGCCGCACATCGGCACGCGATCTCGAGCGATTCGATGACAGGCACACCCTCCCGCTGGAGGATGCGGATGGGCTCGCTGCGCGTGCCGGCGTAGAGCGTGTGCAGCACGAGCGGTACACCGGCCGCGCGTGCGATCCGTGACAGCTCCTGCGCCGCCTCGATCTCACGCTCGAGCAGCGACGCCGCGAAGCGGATGGCGTATCCGCCGAACAGGCCGACCACGAGGACACCGGCGGTCGCCGGATCCCGCGCAATGATCTCGAGCGCGCGGGCGAACACCAGCGGATCGCGGTCGGCGGCACCAGCCAGATCCACGGGGTTGCCGACCGCCGCCGCCGGCCCCAGGAGCGCGCGCAGGTCCTTGCCCGTTGCGACCGACAACTCTGCGAGCTGGATGTTGCGCGCGTGAAGATCGTCCGCTGCGATCGTCGCCTGACCCCCGCCATCGGACAGCACCACGATGCCGGAAGCGGACCGGACCGGAGGCTGCTGCACGAGTGTCGTGAGGACGGGCAGCAGCTCGTCGCTGCGCAGAACTTCCATCGCACCCGCCTGCCGCACTCCCGAACGAAACACGTCGTACGAACCGGCCACCGCTCCGGTGTGCGAGCGCGCGGCCGTACCGCCGAGTCCGGTTCGCCCGCCCTTGAGCACGATGACGGGCTTGATGCGCGAAGCGCGCGCCGCGGCCGCCAGAAACGATCGCCCATCACGGAACCCCTCGGCATGTACCAGGATGCCGCTGGTGCCGGGATCCGCCGCGAGGAAATCGAGGTACTCGTGGAACCCGATGTCCGACTCGTTGCCCACACCGATGACGAAGCTGAAACCGGTACCGGTGCGCGCCGCCTCGGTGACGAGGGCGAGCGCCATGTTGCCCGACTGCACGAGCACGGCGAGCGGTCCGGCCGTGACGCCCTCCAGCCCGATCAGATTGAGGCCGATCGGCACGTTGAGCACGCCCGACGTGTTCGGTCCGACCACACGGATGCCCGTCCGGCGCGCGACAGCCACCACCTCGGCCTCGATATGCGCGCCGGCCTCGCCCGATTCGCCGAACCCCGACGCCAGCACCACCGCGCCGCGAGCACCCGCTTCGCCCCACTCGGCGAGTACCGCAGGAACGGTCGAGGCCGGCGTGCACACGAGCACGAGGTCCGGCGCGCCTTCCGCGTCGGCCGGATTGCGCGCAACGCGCAGGCCGCATAGCTCGCCGCCCGCCGGGTGAACGGGCACGATGCGGCCGCGGTAGCCGGAGGAAACCAGCGCCTGCACGGCCCGGTGTCCGCGCTTCGTCGGATCCGGCGATGCGCCGATGATCGCGATCGACGCGGGCCGCAGCACTGCGTCGAGCGGATGCGGCGCTGCGCCGGTCGCCACACCGGCCACGACGCTGTCCCCGACAGGCCGGTGCCGGACCACTGTTTCATTCACTCGCTGCCTCACTCACCCGTATATCGCGGTGCGCGTCTCTCACGAAATGCCGCAATGCCTTCCTCCCAGTCGCGCGTGCCCATGCATTCCGCGAGCGCTGCGGCCTCCTCGCGCATGAGCGCCCGCCGGCTCAGGCGCGGTGCGCGCCCGAGCAGTCGCTTCGCGAGCCGCATCGGGACCGGCGCCCGTTCTGCGAGACGCGCCGCCAGCTCGCCCGCCGCATCGACGACCTCGTCGGCCGGCACTGCGACGTCCGCCAGACCGATCTCCGCCGCGCGCGCGCCGCTCACGAAGTCGCCGAGGAAGAGCAGTTCGCGGGCGCGTGCATGTCCCACCCGCTGCGGCAGCGTGTGTGCGACACCGCCGCCGAAGAACGTGCCCAGCGCCAGCTCCGGCAGACGCAGCTTCGCGTCCTCCGCCACCACGATGAAATCGCACGACAGCGCGAGCTCCAGTCCTGCACCGACCGCAGCGCCATTGACCGCGGCCACGACCGGCTTCGGACACTGCTGGATGGCCGCGTTCGCACGCTGCGCCGCGCGCGCGTACCGCTTCCGCTCCGCCGCCGTGGGCGGCGTCTCTGCGTGCGCTTTCAGGTCGGCGCCTGCACTGAACGCGCGGCCGCTGCCAGTCAGGATGATGCAGCGCACTGCGTCATCCTTGCCGGCATACTCGAATGCCGACGTCAGCGCTTCGTACAGCGCGCGGCTCACCGCATTGAGCCGATCGGGACGGTTCAGTGTGAGCGAACGCACGTGTCCGTCCGTTGCGCTCGTAACCGGATGCTGTCCGTGCGCAAGCTCAGTCACGCTGCTCCGTCCGCGGAGTGGGGGATCACGCAATGATGAACTGAATGTACATCGTGTGGGTGGATGTCCGCTCCTACCTGCCGCCCGCCCGCATCCGGCCCGTGTGTGTCCACACCACAATCACGCCGCACAGCGTCTCGACGCTCGTTCCCCCGAACTGTGCGGGTACCTGGCTCGCGCTGCGGTAGACTTCGATCGCCGCGATGGTGGACGGGTGCCCTATATCGTCGAGACTCAGCGCCTGGTCCATCCGCTGGAAGATGTCCTCGCGTTCGGTAGCGGTGCTCTCGCTTCGCTGAAGCGGACGCGAGTCGCCGTGGCTGTACATCAGACCATCGACGAATACGCGCGGGCGGCACGACCCGCCCTGCGACAGGCTGCTGCCGCGCAGCTGGATCTGTGCGGGGCCCGCGCTGCCTCCTGCGGCGGTGACGCGCTGCACGCCGGGTATTGCCGTCAGCAGGTCCGTCACACGGGCGGCCTGCCGCTTCTCGATCGCCTCGGGCGTTACGAAATGCCCGAAGTTGCCTCTCTGCCGCTCGAAGAAGCCGCTGTGCTCGAGATAACGACGGACCGACGCAGCCCGGACAGCGATCGGGTCGAGCAGGACCGCCGACGGCGGGAGGTGAAAGATGGTATTGAGTTCGTCGGCCGCCCCGACGTCCAGCGGCGCCGACACCCAGCGCTGGTATCCGATCCGCTCCGCCGCAACGTAGTACACGCCCGCACGCGGCACGTTGAGCCGCCAGAAGCCCAGTGCATCGCTCACCGCCGTCGTAACGATGCTGCTGTCCTCGGCGAGCAATGTGAGAAAGCCGGATGGAATCGGATCGTTGGTCCTGAGATCGAGCAACTGCCCGCGCACATGCTGTGCGTTCGCGGAGGACGTGCCTGCAATCGTCAGGAACGCAGCCAGGAGACAGAAGTGCGGCGCAGGGGAGACGGGGAGCCGAGGCGCCCGGCGGGGCCGATCGACGTGCGGCACCATGAAATAGGATAGACGGTCGTCCGGAGAAATGGAAGGGTGGGCGGCCGAAGCCGCCCACCCCTGCTCTCATGTGACGATCAGATGCCGGGCGGTACGCTGGGATCCGCCGGCTTCGTCAGGTTATCGTTCCCCTCGTACTCGCTGAGCGGGATCGGGAAGCACGTCCATACATCGTACTGACCCCAGACCGGAGCGTTGGGGTGCGGGCCCGTCGGGAAATAGCTCCCGCTCGCGAACGGGCCGTTACCCGCGTCGAAGCGCGTCCACCGCCGGAGGTCCGGCACACGGAACCCGCCCATGTACAGGTCCTTCGCCCGCTGGTTGCGCAGCTCGTCGATCAGAGCCTGGCCCGCCAGCACCACCGGCGGCTGATTGCCCACGGCGCGCCTCTCGTTGACGAACGTCAGGATGCCCGCCGGGTTCATGCCCTGCATGGCCAGCGCCTCGTAGTAGTGATGCCGGGCCTCGAGGTAGTCGCCCATCAGCACATCCGTTTCAAACAACGCCAGCAGCGGCATGTCGGCCGCGGGCGTTCCTGTGCAGTCCGGGCACTCCGCCGATGGCGGCGCGATCGTCTCGCCCGTGTAATCACTGAACCGCAGCCCCTGGAAGATCTTGTAGAGCGGCGTCAGCCCGTTGTGGCCCGTTGCGTCGGTCGGCATGTGCTGAATGCGCGGGTCCGTCTGCGGCGCGATGATGTTGTCGTCCCTGAAGGTGAACCCCGTCCCGTCGAAGCTCGGGTGCATCCCGGTGAATGCGGGATGGATGCCGTGGGTGAAGTTGCCTCCATGGCTCGTGCCCTGAAGCGGATTGCGGCCGCCCGGCAGGTCCACGAAATCGATCCACCACTCGAAGCCCGATGTGACCTGGTTCGCGTACCCCGCCGCCTCGGGCCATTCGCCCCGGCCCAGGTGTGCCCGCGCCAGGCCCAGCCGCGCCAGGTTGGCCAGCTGCGTCTGGCCTGCGGC
>JAGTUV010000142.1 GCA_018224305.1 Gemmatimonadota bacterium | reverse complement strand
CGTCGCGGTCAACGCCCCAACCGACGCGGCCCGGCATGACGGTTGGGGCACTTCCCGCCTCTGTCGCGGTCAGCGCCCCACCGCGACGTGAGACGGCGGCCTCGATGTGCAATAGTCCGCGCTAAGCGCGGTCAATTCCACAATCGATGTTACGCGGCCGCATGGTTGCGCAGTTGTCGTCGCCGCCGCCGACCACTTCGAGTCACGGCACGTTCGTCCTGATCAGCGCCTGCCCGAGCCGAACGAGCATCGCCTCGGGTTCGCGTTGCATTTGTCGCCAGGTCACGCGGATCACGCGCAGGCCGGTGGCCGCGAGCACGGCATCGCGTCGGCGATCGCTCTCGAATTTGTGGGCCGAGGAATGAAAGGCGAATCCGTCGATTTCCACCACGAACCGCTCCGCACGCCAGAAGAAGTCCACCTGGTAGTCACCGATCGGGACGTTCACCTCGGGCGGCGGAAGACGCGCCTTGCGAATCAGCGCGAGAAAGCGCTCCTCGGCCTCGGAGCGCGTCAGCGCCGGCTGCTCCGGTCCGAGCAGAGCGCGCAGCACGCGTGTACCCGGTCGCCGCCGATGACGTGACAGAAGCGTGTTAATGGCGGATTGATTCGCCAGGCCACGGGCGAACGCCTCCGCGACCGCGCGCTCCAGTTCCCTGCGATTCACCGCTCCCGCAATGTCCAGAAGCGTTCGTGCCGGCGTCGTGATGGGGATGCGATCGAGCTTCGTTACCTCGTCGGCAGGCAGTGTGCGCATTCGGTGCGGTTCGATATTGGGTATGCGACCATGATCGCTGTGAGCCAGGATGACCGCGACCGGGCCGGCACCGCGCCGTTGAGGCATGAGCTGCCACAGTGCGGCCGCACTGCGGTGACTCACCACCGCCAATCCGTCGCAGGCGAGGACCGCTGCCATTTCGTGCGCGTACTGCGCGACTACAGGCCCGACCCGATAGACGCCACGATAGAGCGGATGCAGTCGCTTCGCCCGCACCCGACCGTCCACTTTGTACGGTGACACGCCGGCCTGAACCAGTTGACGGCGACTGACGACGCCATGTTGCCGGGCCGCGAGCTCGAAGATCGTGTCGTCGGCATGGGTGTTCGCTTTGATCTGGAGCCTCCTTGCCAATAGAACGCCCCAACCGTGTGTCGGCGACAGCTGCGTTGGGACGTTGAGCGCGCCTGTTGCGGTAGAATCCCATACTGACGCGCCCGCGGCTGCGACCGTTGCGCAATAAACCGTCCCCAGCGCGTTCAGTTGCACAACTACCGTTTTCGCGGTCGGCGGTTGTGCAGGTGTCGACGACCGCCGCGCAGGGTCGACGTTCGCGCCGCATCGGTGTGCGATGTTCCGCGCTTGCGAAGAGGGCCACGCCCGTACCGCCGATCCGCTTCCACAGCCACCAATGTGAACGCCGCGTCGGGGCGGTTCCATGGCAGGATGCGACGTTTCCGGAATTGAGTTGCACGCTTTCCACATGGGCCCGCCACTTCCCTCGTCCGCCGGTTGCACGCCCCGCCAGACTTCCCTCGCCCGCCGGTTGCACGTCCCGCCAGACGCCACATCGCCCACCATCCCGACGGTGGCTCCAGCTGCGGAAGCAGGATGCTCTGACAGTGCCCCGGGCGACAGCCTTGACAGATCATTCGCAGATCCGGATCGTAGAGACGATAGCGTTGACCCGCACACCGACCTTCGTTGAGACAAGAGCGTTGACCCGCACACCGACCTTCGTTGAGACAAGAGCGTTGACCCACACACCGACCTTCGTCGCGACATGAGCGTTGACCCACACACCGACCTGCGCGACCGAGTGCTCGAGCGTGTGCTCGAGGGCCCGGGTATGAGCGATCCGGCGGTACGTAACGCTGCCGCGGACGGCACGGGCCTTCCCGACGATCTTCAACCTCTTATCGCCACGATCCACGATCACGCGTACAGGGTCACCGATGACGACGTTGCGCGGGTGCAGGCAGTGTACGGTGACGATCAGACGTTCGAGATCGTCGTGAGTGCGGCGCTCGGCGCATCGCGCCACCGGCTGCTCGCGGGACTGAAAGCACTGGAGCAGGCATGAGACTGAAGAAAGTTCACCAGGGTCACGGGCTGGGCGACAGGATCATGCTCGGCGTCATGCGCCTGATGGCAGGACATGCGCCCGGCGTGGTGCGCACACTTCGCTATCGCAAGGACTTCTTCGGCAGGCCGTTCTCCGAGCTGACACAGCAGGTGATGCGCGGACCATCACCGTGGTCGGTCGGTGAGCGCGAGCTGTTCGCTGCGTTCGTCTCGCGACTCAACAAGTGCGTCTTCTGAACCAATGCACACTCCGCGGTCGCGGAGGCGGCGCTCGGCGATGGCACGACTCAGCTCGTCCTCGCCGACTACAGGACGGCTCCGATTGATGAGAAGCTCCGCGCGACACTCGGACTTCTCGAGACGTTTACGCTCCATCCTGATGACCTGAACGCCGCGCGGGTACGCTCGGTGCTCGACACCGGCGTGACACGCGAAGCGATCCGTGACGCCTTCTACGTTGCGTTCCTTTTCAACACGTACGACCGGCTCGCGGATACGCTTGGCTGGGAGCTGCCCGACGAGAGCTACTACCCGAAGTCGGGACGGTTTCTGCTGAAGAAGGGATACCTGTAGGCGCTGTACGGCCAGGACATCCTCTGCATCCGGCACTCCGGACGTAACCGGAATCGCTCAACGCATGGTAACACGGGAGCCCCAGCTCAAACGCCAGGTCGGTCTGGCGACCGCGGTTGCAGTAATCATCGGTCAGGTGATCGGGATCGGCATCTTTCTGGTTCCGGCCGGGATGGCGCGCGCCGTCGGTTCACCGTTCTGGCTTCTTCTGATATGGCTCGCGATCGGTTTCATGACGTTGTGCGGCGCGCTCTGTTACGCGGAGCTCGCAGCTCGCTTCCCGGAGGCCGGCGGAAGTTACATCTATCTGCGCGAGGCATACGGCAACGGCGTCGCCTTCCTGTACGGCTGGATGGTGCTGCTCGTGCTCGATCCGGGATTGACCGCCATCTTCGCCGTGGGACTTGCCTCCTATGCGGGATTCCTGCTGCCCCTGTCGCCTGCGGGCAGCCACGCCCTGGCAATCGTGACCGTTCTGGTGATCGGACTGGTGACAGTGCTCGGCACGCGCGTTGGCACCGGTTTCATTCGCGCACTGACGGCACTCAAGATCGGCACACTGGCGTTCATCATTGTATTCGGCTTTGCGAGCGGCCGCGGCGAGATCGACAATTTCCGGCCGTTCGTCACAGTGCCGCAGGACATATTCGGGGCGCTGGCCGGCGGGATCGTGGGAGCGTTCTTTGCCTTTGCAGGCTGGTGGGAAGTGACACGCATGGCCGGCGAGCTGCGTGATCCGCAGCGAGACATACCGCGCATGCTCGTGCTCGGTGTTCTCGCACTGACGATCGCATACATATCCACGTCCGCCGTCTTCATGTATCTGGTTCCGCTCGAGAGCGCGGCGACTGACGAGGCGTTTGCGGCGCTGGCAGGCGAGGCGTTGTTCGGACCGGGCGGCGGTGCGGTCTTCGCCTCCATCGTGATCGTATCGGTGGTCGGAACGCTGTTCGCCTATCTCACGGTATCGCCCCGTGTTTACTACGCGATGGCGCAGGACGGTCTGTTCTTCAGATCGGTCGGCCAGCCGCACGCGCGGTTCGGCACGCCGCACAGGGCAACGATGATTCAGATGGTTCTGGCCTCCGTTCTCATCCTGACAGGGACATTCGACCAGATCCTGTCGTACTTTTTCTTCGTCGTCGTCTGTTTCATCGCACTGACGGTCGGCGGCATGTTCATTCTGCGACGAAGGCCGTTCACCGGCTACAGGACGCCGCTCTATCCTCTGACCCCGATCGTGTTCCTGGTGCTGTCGGTGATCGTCCTGTTCCTGGTCGGGATGCGGAACCCGGTCGAGACGCTGGTGGGCGTCGGCGTCGTGTCGCTGGGTATCCCCGTCTATCGCCTGTTCAAGCTGAAGAAGGGCTCCCTGTAGCGCCCCCAATGCCGCCTGCCGTCCCGCCGCTTCGTGATGCTTGACCGGCCGCTCGTCAAGCCGCAACCTTCAGCGAGCACCGCATCGGCGTTGAAACCTGCCCCCCGGTCTCCTCATTCACGATGTGCTTCCATGGCCGGGGCTTCGTGACGATCGTCGTACGCCAACAATGTGAGGACCATGGCCTGGATCAGAACGATCAGCTTTGACGACGCGGACGAAGAGCTTCAGGAGATACTCAGGGTCACTCGCCGGGCCTATCCGCAGGAATACGCGACGCCGGCTCCCGCTGCGAGCACGATCAACGAATCCATAATCGACTCGCACACGCTCATTCCGGATGCGCTGTTTCATGCGTTTTCGACATTCAGTGCATTGATGTCGCCGGACCTGCCGCTCGAACGCCGGCAGCACGAGATGATCGCGACCATGGTGTCACACACGAACGACTGCTTCTACTGAATGGAATCTCACGCAGAGTTTCTGCGTCGGGTGACACTGGACGACGGACTGGTCGCAGCACTCAGGGCGGACTACACGACCGCTCCGATCACGGACGCCGAGCG
>JAGTUV010000141.1 GCA_018224305.1 Gemmatimonadota bacterium | reverse complement strand
TGTTCGGCGTCGTATGGCGCGCGGGCACGACGGACGTTGTCCGCAATTCCCACCACGAGATTCAGCGCGATACCCACACCCACGATGCCGAGGCCGATCAGTGGCGCGCGCGGCCACCGATAGATCAGGTCGCTGACGTAGATGATTCCGAGAAAGAGGAAGCCCGCCCGTGCGACGAAGCCCACCGCGAACTGCATTGTCGTAATGCGTGCCTGTCGCCAGCGCCGGAACTGCAGGCCGATTGCAACGAGCGCCGCTGCGATCAGGACGAGGCCCCACATCGGAGTGGTCACGTGAGGCTGCGTGCGGGTACCAGGGATGAAAACGTCAGCCGCCGGCCTGCAGCACGGCGCGCGACAGTCGTTCCTCGCGCTCCTCGCTCCGGCTCCAGCGGAAGAAAACGATGGTGAGCGCAATCCAGAAAACGAGCATTCCCGGCACCCACATGATCACGCCGCCCAACTGTTGATCGTCGACCGCGGACAGTGCGAATACTCGCGGGGCGCTCTCGTACCACGGATACATGGCGTGCTCGGCGAACGTGATGATCGCGGACACGATGGTCATCGGAATGCTCAGAACCGCCATGTACAGCAGCCGCACCGGCGTCTCCAGCCGCGTCAGTTCCGGCACCGGATCGACAATCGGCCACCACATCAGCGTGGCCGACGCTATGAACATTATGTGCTGGAGGATGTGCGCGTTGTGGTTGACCAGCGCCCAGTTGTAGAGCGACGGAAAATGCCAGCCCATGAATACGAGGTTGTAGAGCGCGAACGCGATCAGCGGCCCTGTCAGCGCGCGCGCCGTCGCACGCACGGCCGGCCGGCGTAGCACCCGCCTCAGCGACCACTCCGGCAGGCCCATCAGCCACAGGGGCGGCACGATCAGCGTGATGATCAGGTGCTGAATCATGTGCGCGCTGAACAGGTAGTTGTCGCTCAGATCATGGAGCGGTCCGTTCAGCGAGAGGAACAGAAGCACCGTACCGCCGACGAATGACACCTGCTGCATGACGGTCGCAGGCGGCTCACCCTCCGGCCGCCAGCGCACGATGACGTGGTAGTACGCCGCGACCCACAGCAGGCACCCGATGAGGGTCGAGATGTGCACGTCGAAGCGGGTCCACGAGAACTCGCCACCGTGGAGAATGCCGAGAAGGGATAGCGGTGGTGTGATCATCCTATATATGGTTGTGGGAGTGGGAGTGGGAGAGTTATGGGGAGTGGGAGTGGGAGGGGGGGGAGCCGCCGCCCCGGCCCGCTCCCACTACCTCCCCCCAACCCTGTAACACTCCCTCTGCCAATCCCGCACCCAATCCTCCGTTCAGCTGAACACTCCGTACGTCGGCAGGATCTTGAACAGGATCACCATGCCGATGACGACGAGCACCGCCAGGAACAGCGGCGCCCAGAATACACGGCCGAATATCGGATGGTCCATCTTCAGATGCATGTAGTACTGCACGACCAGGAAGAACTTGGCCGCCGACAATACCAGCAGCGCGGGCACCAGCACGGGCGCCAGCGCGTCGACATAGAAGATCGCGACCTCTACGCCCGTGATGATCGCGAGGACCAGCCCGATGACCGCATACTTCTTCCACCCGACGTGGTGCTCTTCGTCGTGCGAGTGCCCGTGTTCATCCAGGATGGCATGGGATTCGGCCATCGTCTACTCCATCAGGTAGATGAGCGTGAAGATCGCGATCCAGACAATGTCGACGAAGTGCCAGTACAGCCCCGCGATCTCGAGCCGCAGCGAGTTCTCCGGCCGCAGCTTCCCGCGGAACATGTCGACCCACAGAATCAGCAGCCAGATCACGCCGATCGTGACGTGCGCGCCGTGGAACCCGGTCAGCACGAAGAACGTCGAGCCGAACAGATTCGTGCTGAGCGTCAGGCCGACGTGGTAGAAGTGCGTGAACTCGTATGCCTGGAAGCCGAGGAAGGTGGCGCCGAGGACAATGATCATCATTGTCCAGAACAGCGCCAGGTTGCGGCGGCCCGCACGCAGGAAGTCCAGCGCGAGCACGACGGCCAGCGACGACATCAGCAGCACGAACGTCGAGACCGTCGTCAGCGGGATGTCGAAGACGTCGCTCGGGTACGGCCCGACGACACTCGTTCCCTTGTAGACCAGGTAGATGGAGATCAGCGACCCGAAGAACAGGGTCTCCGATCCCATGAACACCCAGAACCCGACCTTCCAGGTGTTCAGCCCGGTCGCGGTCGGCGGATGCACCGGATGATGATGTTCGACTGCTGCCGTTGCCAAGATCAGTTCCTTATGTATCGTCTGCCCTGAACGCACTCCCCACACCCCCACCCCCACCCATACCCTCAAACACTCCCTCTACCACTCCCACAACCAGTCCGTCAAACAGGCTCGTAGGCCCAGTTGATCGCACCGATCACCGTCCACACCAGGCCGACCAGCGGCATCCACCAGATGTTCGTCATGAACAGGATGAACGTCGCAACTACGCCGACCGCCGTGAAGATCGGCCAGTACGAGTTGGGCGGCATGTGCATGTGCGGCTCCATCGGGCCGAGCGTGGACGCCCGTACCTGATCGGCCTCGACCCACATCGGCTCGCGCGAATGCACGGTCGGGATCTGGTTGAAGTTGTGTTCCGCCGGCGGCGATGTGGTCGCCCACTCGAGCGTCGCGGCGTTCCACGGGTTCTCACTTGCGACCCGTCCGCGCCGCGCGCTCCAGATAATGTTGCCGGCCAGCATCGCGACGCCCGCGATCTGGATGAACACACCGACCGTCGACAGCATGTTCAGCGAGGCGAGGTTCAGGTCTGCCGAATAGGTGAAAATGCGGCGCGGCATGCCGAGCAGGCCGATCCAGTGCTGCGGCATGAACGTCACGTTGAAGCCGATGAAGTAGATCCAGAACTGCCACTTGCCCAGCCGCTCGTTCATCATCCGGCCGGTGAGCTTCGGGAACCAGAAGTAGAGGCCGCCGAAGATGGCCAGAATCAGCCCGCCGATGAGCACATAGTGGAAGTGAGCGACGACGAAGTATGTGTCCGTCTGCTGGAGGTCGTGCGGTGATGTGGCGTGCATCACGCCCGACACGCCGCCGATCGTGAACGTGATCAGCATCCCGACCGCGTGCAGCATCGCCGTGCTGAACTGGATCCTGCCGCCCCACATCGTCGCGATCCAGTTGAAGATCTTCACGCCCGTCGGGATGGCGATGATCATCGTCGAGATCGTGAAGAACGCATCGGCGATCGGGCCCATCCCGCTGGCGAACATGTGGTGCGCCCAGACGCCCCAGCCGATCAGCGCGATCAGCGCACCCGAATACACCATGACTGCGTAGCCGAACAGCGGCTTGCGCGAGAACGTCGGGATGATCTCGCTGACGATGCCGAACGCAGGCAGGATCAGGATGTAGACTTCGGGATGGCCGAACATCCAGAACAGGTGCTGCCAGACCATCGGGTCACCGCCCGATTGCATCACGAAGAAGTTCGTGGCCCAGAAGCGGTCGAACGTGACGAGGAACAGCGCGACTGCGAAAACGGGCAGTGCTGTGATCAGCAGGAAGCTCGTGAACAGCGTCATCCACGTGAACAGCGGCATTCGCATGAGCCGCATGCCCGGTGCGCGCAGCTGGATGATCGTGGTCACGAAATTGACGCCGCCCATGATCGATGCGACGCCGAGCGCCTGGAGGCCGAGCGCCCAGAAGTCGATGTTGAGGCCGGGACCGTACTGCGTCGATGTGAGCGGTGCGTATCCGAACCAGCCGCCGTTCGGCGCCGCGCCGAGCAGGAAGCTGAAGTTCATGAAGATCGCGCCGAAGAGGAAGATCCAGTAGGACAGCGCGTTCAGTCGCGGGAACGCCACGTCGCGCGCGCCGATCTGGAGCGGCACAATGTAGTTGAACATGGCCACGGCCATCGGCATGCCGACGAGGAAGATCATCGTCGTGCCGTGCATCGTGAAGATCTGGTTGTATACGTCAGGGCCGAGGAACGCGTTCTCCGGTTTGGCGAGCTGGATCCGGATCAGCGTGGCCTCGATGCCGGCGACGATGAAGAAGAAGAGTGCTGTGACACCGTAGAGAATACCGATCTTCTTGTGATCGACGGTCGTCATCCAGTCCCAGATGACGCTCTTCTTCTTCGTCGGCTGGGTTATCGGCGTATGTACGTGTACTTCCGCGGTGGCCATTTCGCTTACCCTGTGGTTACTTCAGGCGGAGCAGGTATGCCGCGACCGCGCGCACCTGCTGATCGGTCAGGCCCGTCGGCGGCATGCCGCCGCCCGAAGTCCTCGTCCCCGGCATGAGCGTCCCCGGCTTCACCAGCTCCGGGTTCCGGATCCACGCGACCATGTTCTCGTGATTCATTGCCGATGCGCCTGCCCCGATCCACGGCCGCGACCCGACCATCGTCAGGCTCGGGCCGACGACGCCTGCGGCCGTCGTGCCGGCGATCGCGTGACACGTGATGCAGCTCGAGGACAGGAAGATGCGCTCGCCCTCCTGCTCCAGCACCTCGTCCGACAGCGGCGCCATGAACGGATTCCCCGCACCGGTGGTCACCGGTAACTGACCGAGCTGCGGCATCTGGGCCGGCGTGGGCCGCGGCGCGTCCACCACCTCTGCCGGTGCCAGCGCCGGCACGGCCCGATCACCGCCCGCGTCCTCCGGCACTTCGTCTGCGCTCACGACCAGCGCGCCCGCCGCCGGATCCTGTGCCGGCGGCAGACCCGTTGTCTGCGGGCCGCCCTCGC
>JAGTUV010000140.1 GCA_018224305.1 Gemmatimonadota bacterium | reverse complement strand
TAGCAGCGACACTGTTCTCGGTGGCGTTCGATGCGTGTGCCGGAGAACTGGATTATGCTGATCTCACTGACTTCTCTGGCGCGGACGTCACGCCGATTCACGATTTGCAGTTGCAGATGGAGTCCGTCGTTCTTGTCTGGCAAGGAGTGACAAAGGGTGTCGATACTGCCCTGAATAACGCGGCGTCAGTATTCAGCAGGATACAATCGACTACTTCTCCCAGAACCCGAGCCGCGTGCCTATACTCGCATGGCACGTTGCTCCTCTTGGCAGGACGGATAGATGACGCCCGAAGGCAACTGGATGCAGCCCTCGAACTTGCGCAGAGTTGTGGCGACATACGGCGTCAACTCTCCGTCTATATTAACAACGGGGTTGCCCTGATGGAGGCCGGAGAGCCAAGCGTTGCTCGACACAGCTTGGAGAAGGCCGCTACCGCCACAAACGTGCACTTTCGGATACGGTGCTATACCAACTTGGCAATCCTCCACTACGAGGAGGGGGACGTACGCTTGGCGGTGCAGGCCGCGGAGTCTGTCTTGTCAATGAACGCCTCCTACCAGTCGCCTAGCTTAGGTAGCACTAGTTATGCGATTTTGGGCCTAGTCGCCCTGGCACAACATGACTTCGAAGGCGCCAAGATGTATCGTGCTTCGATCAATGATCAGTCATGGCACTCCCTAGACGATGCAAGCTATACGGCAATCTTCTTGAGCCGACTATTAGTGCTCGCAGGAAAAGAGAGCGAAGCACTAATGGTCCTCGATGATACAGTTTCAAATACAAGGGCTCGAAACGTACTTTGTACGCTCCGGCTTGAAGTTGAGAAGGCCGGCCAACTCGTTCGGTCACAACCTGACACAGCGTATAGATTAGCAAAGCACATCGAACAGGAGGCAGAGGCATTAGGAGCAAAGCGACTTCTCGTTCGCGCGCGCGACGTTCTCTTGCAGGTCAGGACCCAATCCTCTTAGCGTCCCTCCCTCTCCAACCATGCCTCCACAATCCATTCCCACCCCAGAAGCTCACGCACTTCCGACGGTCGGTGGCCGATCATCCGCTTCATCTGATTGCTCAATGTGAACCCGTCCGCATAGCCGAACCGCGATGCGATCCGGAATACGGCGTTTTCATCGTTCTGAAGCTGAAGCGCAGCATGGAACAGACGCGCGAACTGGAGGCAGTGGGACGGTACCGGGATACCGCTTGAAATGAAATGACGGCCGAGTGTCCGGCGGGAAGTGTACATGCGCCGGGACAGCGCCGAGATACTGGGCGTGTCCGGGGCGAGCTCGACGATCCGCTGGAACTCGCGGGCCGCCTTCCGCCTGCGCAGCAGCCCGCGGCGGACCATGTAGTCGGTGAGCGTCGCTGCTACAGAGCGCGGCGGCGACGCGAGGATCTGCTGCAGACGGTAGGGCGTGTCCACCAGGCCGTGCGGTAGGATCATTCGCGGTGAGAGATAGCGCACCTGCGGAAGGATCTCGAGTACGCTGCGGATCCCGGCCGGCGGTGGCAGCAGGACAATGAGCGGCAGACCGTAGGGCTTGCAGCGCAACGCTTCGAAGCTGGCCATCGCGCCGGGTCCGCCGCTCAACTGCCAGATGATCGCACTGCCCTTCCATGAATTCACGCCGGAGAGGCTCTCGACGCTTTCTGCCCGACAGGGTAGCAGGCGGTCGTACGGTGAGCGGAACAGTGCGAGGGCGGGAGCGGCGGTCTTCGGGACGGATGTCATCGTCTCCTCCGGTCGGGGTCATTGTCCCCGAACGGTATGCCGCGCGTATCATCCCGCCGTCATCATTCCCCTCTGCGTCACCGCAGGCCGTTTTCACGTAACCATTTAGCCAGCCCGCCCCGCGTCCCATTGACCCTCGCGCCGAATGCGGGCTACCTTGGGATGACAGCCCCCGCACGCTACGCTCACCTCTTCCCGGGAGTCCTGCCATGCTGGTACGCAGCAGGATGACGCCGCACGTGCACACGGTGTCACCAGAGACGACACTCGCGGAAGCGCTGAGCATTTCACGCGAGCACCGCATTCGACACCTGCCGGTCCTGGACGACAGCCGTCGTCTGGTCGGTATCGTGACCGATCGCGACCTTCGCCTCGCCATGCCGCCGATCTGGGCGGATGAACACGGCGAGCTGACGCAGGCGCTGCACACGCGCCGCGTCGGCGAACTCATGATCACGAACATCATCACCGCACTGCCCGACACACCGATGGAGGATGCGGCGCGGCTGCTCTACACCCATCACATTGGCTGCCTGCCGGTGCTCGAGGATGATCGTCTCATCGGCATACTCACGGAGACGGACCTGCTGCGCGCATTCGCGGAACTGTTCGGGGGACAGAAGCTGACGAAGCGCGTCGAAGTGCAGTTGCCGAACCGGCCGGGCGAACTGGCCCGCGTCGTCCGTCTCATCGGCATTGAGAAGAAGATCAATATCGCCGGGATGGTGGTGCCGCCGGTGAAGGGCGGCGAGGACTGTGTGGCGATCATGCATTTGCAGGTGGACGATCCGTCGGAGATCGCACACGCGCTGCGCAAGGTCGGATATCGCGTCGGCACACCGTCGCTGGAGACGGATCCGGACGCGGACTTCGTGCCGACGGAGGAGTTCAGGCGACCATTCCAGGGCGATCCTCCATTCGGCCGGGCAATGGCCGAACTGTAGAGTCGAAGCCCATGCGCTCCGCCGCGGCCGCATGGGCTTCGTCACAATCACGACTGCCGGTCCGCAGGAGATCCGTCGCTGCCACACACTGCATTCGTATGGGATGACGCGCTGGCGGACTACCGCTTTACGCCGGATCATCCACTGAACCCGAGGCGCCTCGCGCTGACGCTCGAGCTCATACGCCGGCTCGGACTCTTCGACGAAGCCCACTCGATCGTGCCCGCCCGCCGCGCAACGGACGCGGAAATCCTCACGGTGCATACTCCGGTGTACGTCGATGCCGTGAAACGCGCGTCCGATGGCAGCGTCGGTGCCGTCGAACTGAGCCGCTTCGGCCTCGGCTCCGGAGACGTACCGATCGTGCCCGGAATGCACGATGCGGCCGCCCACATCGTGGGTGCCACACTGCGTGCAGCAGAGCTGGTCATGTCCGGCGATGTCACGCGTGCACTCAACATCGCCGGTGGACTGCACCACGCGCGACGGTCGGAGGCGTCCGGCTTCTGCATCTACAACGACGCAGCGGCAGCCATCCGCTGGATGCAGAATGCCCACGGCGCTCGCGTGCTCTACATCGATATCGATGCGCACCACGGCGACGGTGTGCAGCAGATCTTTTACGAGGATCCGGGCGTGCTCACACTGTCCTTCCACGAGAGCGGCACGTTCCTGTACCCGGGTACCGGCTTCATCGAGGAGATGGGCGCGGACGACGGGTACGGTTACTCGGTCAACGTGCCGCTCGACCCGCATACCGATGATGAGTCCTTCCTCGACTGCGTCCGCACACTCGTGCCGCGCATTGCGGAGCTGTTCGGCCCCGATGTCATCGTGCTCCAGGCAGGTTGCGACGCGCATGTGCTCGACCCGCTCACTCATCTGCGCTGCACCACTGCGTTCTATCGCGATGCAACACGCATCGTGTGCGACACCGCAGACACGCACTGCGGCGGCAGGGTAGTGGCCACGGGTGGCGGCGGCTATGCGATACACCAGGTGGTGCCGCGCGCCTGGACACTCGTGTGGGCGGCACTGTCCGGACTGGAACCCGGTAACGCGATACCCGCCGACTACATCGCGATGCTGGAGCGCGAGTGCGAGTGCCGTGTATCGACGACACTCCTCGATCCGGCGGAGGCGTTCGAGCGCACACCGCTGTCGATCGCAGCAGCGAAGGCGAATCATCACACGGTCGATGCCGTGCGACGCCGCTGCTTCCCCCTGATCTCCGGCTGGGGTCTCGGCTTCTGACGTGATCGCACTCCCCGCCACCCTCATCGATCGCGAAGGCCGGGCCTTCACGGTAAGACGCCTGACGGCGGACGACCGCACCGCGCTCGATGCGATGTACCTCGCGTTCGAGCCGAAACGCGGCGCGCAGGGACTGCCGCCCGTCGAGAAGAACCTCGCCAGGTGGCTCGACCGCATCCTCGACGCCGGCGATCACTTCGGCGTCATCGTCGACCTCGAGCTGCTCGGCCACGTCATGCTGCTCCCCATCGACAGCGAGCGGGCGGAACTCGCCAACTTTCTGCACCAGTCCATCCGCAATCGCGGGATCGGCACTGCCATCAATCGCATCGCACTCGACATCGCACGCGATCGCGGCATGAAGAGGGTCTGGCTCTGCGTCGAGCCGTTCAACCGCGCCGCAGTCCGGTCCTACGAGAAAGCAGGCTTCAAGCGACTGCCCGGGTCGCTGTGGGAGACGGAAATCGAGATGGAGGCCGTGCTGGACGTGCCCATGTGAGGTTTGGGAATACGCCAAAGCCGCGCGTCAATGTTCACTGGCCCGTTTTATCATACGCAGGTTCTTGCCCGCTGCCTGCGCGGTACGTTTATTCCGCGCGCGGGCAGAGAACACGGGAATCGTCATCCGCGCGTCACTTGAAACGAAGCGGGCGTTTGCAGCTAGAGCAGGGGCGGCTCCGGGTACTGATCGTCGACGATGACGCCGACGCCTGCGACATACTGTCGCAGGTGGTGAAGTACATGGGCCATGTGCCCGAATGTGTGCAGGATCCGATGGAGGCCTTGCCGCGGCTGCTTCGGGAGTCGTTCGATGTCGTGCTCCTCGACCTGGTCATGCCGGGGCTGAGCGGCTTCGATCTGTTGCGGGCGGCACGATCGGGTGCGGCCAGACCGGCAGCGGTCATCGCCGTGTCGTCATACGGCGAGTTCCGCCACAAGGCCGTCGATATCGGCTTCGACGCATTCGTCGCCAAGCCGGTCGAACTGTCGAAGCTGCAACCGCTGCTGGCTGGATTGATGCCGAACGCGTAGAGCCGGGACTCATCCCTCGTTTCCGCGTCATGACATGACGCAATGAAGCCCGTGCGCCCTCAGGACGCACGGGCTTCATTGTCCCGGGGAGGCGCACGCCGACTACATGAGCTCGACGCGGT
>JAGTUV010000139.1 GCA_018224305.1 Gemmatimonadota bacterium | reverse complement strand
GCAGTACGCGGACGGCGCGGCATTGCAGCTCCTCGACAGGACGCGACGATGGCTGATCCACCTCCCGGCGGGCAGCGAACGGACGGACGCGCTGCTGGAGATACTGCTCCGGCAGGAACGGCTCTGCGAAACACTGGGCCAGCGCGGGCGGCAGCAACAGATCATTGACGAGCTCATCCGTCTGCTCGAACCCGACGGCGATCCCGCGCGGCGCGCGGAGGTCTATCTGCGACAGGGCGATGTCTACACGCTCCTGCGCCGCTTCGACGAGGCCGAGGAGGCGCTGCAACGTTCGCTTCAGATTCGACGCGAACTCGGCGACCAGGTGGGTGAACAGAAAGCGTTGCGCAGCCTTGGATTGCTGCGTTGGTACCAGGGTCGCAACCGGGAGGCGTTCGACTTCATCGCGGAGGTCGTCGCGATGGACCGGGCGCGCAACGACGTCGGCGCGCTCGTAGGCGACCTGACGAGCCTTGCGAACGCGCTCAAGTCGATGGGCGAGCCCGCGCAGGCGCGGCACCAGCTCGAGGCGGGATTGGCGATCGCCGAGGACGCCATCGAGCGCGGGTCGCCCATAGCCGGCGACCTCCGCGTCAAGCAGGCCTACATCCTCAACTCGCTCACCATTCTGCATCGGGAGGCCGGGGATCTCGATGCCGCGATGGAATGCCTCGAGCGCGCCGGCAGGATCGCAGAGGTGAAACGACTCCCGGTCTACCTGCCTTATCACCACGCTGTCGCAGCCCACGTATACCTGCAGCAGGGCAGGATCGAGGAGAGCCTCGCCCGTTACCAGCTGGCCGTGGAACTCACGCGGAAATCGAGGAATGTCCCGGGACTATCGCAGACTCTGCTCATGCAGGGCGAAGTCCTGCTCGGTCTGAACCGGTACGATGAGGCCCTGCCCTGCCTCGGTGAAGCGGCAGCACTGTACGCCCATCTCCAGGATCCCGGGACCGAAGCTCATGTGTGGAGCGAAATCGCGACCGTGCACGAACGCATCGGGGACCAACCCAACGCGATCGCGGCATGGTCCCGGACCAGGGAACTCCAGATGCAGGTCGGGAACGCGGCCGGCGAACTGGCAGCACTGGAGGGGCTCGGCGCCGCGACGCGCCGGGCTGCCACGGAGCCTTCTGCCGCACTCCCGCATTACCATGACGCCCTCCGGTTGGCACAGGTCCTGGAGGACCGGGCCGCCGAGGGTCGCCTGCGCAACACGGTCGGAATTCTGGAGTGGACGCGCGGCGAGTACGCGCAGGCTCTGCTACACTATGAGCGCGCGCTCGCCATCTTCACGGACCTCCAGGACACGCCCCACGCGGGGCTGATGATGAACAGCATCGGCATCACGCTGCGCAAGCTCGGGCAGACGGCGGAGGCGACGTGCCGATTAGAGGAAGCGGTCGCAGTGCACCGGGCGACCGGGCAGCGTGAGCTCGAGGGACATGCTTTGGCGGCGCTGGGCGACATCAGCAATGAACTCGGCGATACCGGGCGGGCGGTGGAGTACTACGACCGCTCGCTGGAGATCCGTCGCGCCATCGGCGATGCCAGGGGCGAGGGCTGGATGCTGTACAACCTCGCCCGCTCGAGCGGCACGGGACAGCACCGTATCGAGAGGGTGGAGCGGGCGTCGTGGATCGCGCAGAGGTGCGCAGACCAGGAGCTTGCCAACGCGTGCGACGCATTACGTCACAGCGCCGGATGACAGCCACGCTTAACGGAGAGTCCCATGCCCAGATACATCATCGAGCGGAACGTCGGTCAACTGACGCAGGAGGAGATCGACGCCGGCGGAAGGAAGTCCAACGAAGTCGTTGCCAGCATGCCCGGGGTCGTCTGGATCCGGAGCTATATCTCGCATGCTGAAGGCAAGATCTACTGCGAATACGATGCGCCCGATGAGGAAACGGTCCGGGAGCATGCCAGGCGCGCCGGCCTCCCCGTAGACCGCATCTCGGAGGTCTCGCTGGAGATCAATCCGGCGATGTTCCGCTGAACCGTCTCCGGGGAGCGGTGGTACCGATTCCGCGCCGTTGCTACGCGGGGACGGCCGGCTCCATGACTGCATTCTCGTGTCGCACGCCGAGCGCATCGCACATCCAGCCGAACAAATCGGTATTGTCGATGAAGGAGAAGCGTCGCGAAGCGGCGCCCGCCCCGTACAGCGCGACGGGAACCGCGGCGGCGGTGTGCTGCCCCGTGGCGTAGTTGAAGTTGATCCGGTCCCGCATGGCTGTTCCGGCGCCGCCGCCGGCGATGACGTAGGCGAGCGTGTTGTGCGGCTGGTCATTGAACGCCGTGCGGTTGGGCGAAGCGGCGGCGGGTTCGACGAAGGCCCGGGCGCCTAGCGCGGCCTGCTCCGGCGTCAGCCGGCAGCCGGCGTACGCAGCGACGGCCTCAGCGACGGCGTCGGCTCCCGGCCGGCTGCCGAGCCGCTCGATCATGTGTTCGAGCGAACCCCGGTGGGCATCGATCCGCTCGAATGCGGTGGACGAATCCCTGTAGAAACTGCCGGTGCCATGGAGCGCGCCGCCGCCGGTGCTGTGATCGCTGGCCAGGATGAGCAGCGTGTCCGGGTGCCGGTCGACGAAGTCGAGCACGACGCCGAGCGCATCGTCCGCTGCCTGTACCTCCCAGACGGCGGCGCCGGCATCGTTGTGGTGGTTGGCGTGATCGATTCGCCCGGCCTCGATCTGCGCGACGAAGCCGTGCTCGTAGCCGGCGAGAACCTCCAGCCCTTTGGCAGCGAGTTCGGCGAGCGACGGTGTTCGCGCGTTCTGATAGCGTCGGTCGATTTCGAAGGGCAGGTGCGAGCCGCTGAACAGTCCGAGCAGCCGGGACGCGTTGGTGCGCTGGAGCGCTGCGCTGGTCCGCAGCACGGCATGTCCCGCGGCGGAGAATTCGGCCGCCAGGTCGCGTCCGTCCGACCGTGTCGCCGGCGAGAAGTGGCGGCCCCCGCCCCCGAGCAGCACGTCGGGCCGGAACGCCAGGTACTGCAAGGCGATGTCGTCTTCCTCGTTGCGGTCGAGGACGCGGGCGCACCAGGCGGCGGGCGTCGCGTGCGTGACGCGGGTCGTGGTAATGAGGCCGGTCGCGCGGCCGGCACCCCGTGCAATCTCCAGGATGGGCGTGAGCGGCTCGCCATCCGGATAGCAGTTCAACAGACCGTTCAGCGTCTTGCGGCCTGTGCTCCACGCGGTGCCGGCCGCCGCGGAATCCGTGACCACGTCGAAGCTGTACGTCTCGCAGCTGCCGGCCGGCCCGTTCTTCAACAGCCGATCCAGCCGCAGCGGGCGCCCGAACCGGCGACGCGCGAACGCCTGTCCCACCGCTACGTCCTCCCAGCTGAATCCGTCATATGCGTAGAAGATGATGTTGCGGGCGAGCAGCCCGGAATCCATATGCGCTGCGCGGCCCGGCCCCGCCGCGGGTTTCTGCCCGGCTGCCGCCAGGGCCGTTGTGCCCAGGCCTCCCGACAGCAGTCCGCCCGCTCCGACCTGCAGTCCACGCCGGATCATTTCGCGTCGCTTCACGGTGTCCCCCTCTTGCTACTCTGGATTGCAGACTTCCTGAAACTCGGGCAGGCGCACTGCGAGCAGGTCAGCGTACCGCAACGATCCCGTCACGACGCCGGTGCGACCTCGGCGTCGAACATCCCGGTGAGCACGTGGCCGTCATGCCTGACCTGCACCCAGATGCGGTAGCGGCCCGGCTGCGGGAACTCGTAGGGGAACGCGATAGCGGAAGTGTGCGTTGAGTGACTGTCGGCTGTGCGAATCACGAGCTCGCCCTGCGCGTCGCGAATGGTGTCGCCGCGCGCCCGCTGCTCGAAGAGCTGCTGCGCCACCATCGATACGGTACCCATCGGATGCAGGTGGATGAACACCGCACCGTCGTCACGCGTGACCGCCGCATGCGCGAGCATACCCATGTACGGCTCCAGCCGCGCAGGTGCGCCGTCCGGCGTGCGCACCGAGAAACGCAGCTCCGTCTCCTGCCCGGCAACCAGGGGTTCGGACGCGCGGTCCCACGTCATGGTCGAACCGTCTGCGAGCGGTACGCCCGCGCCGGTATCCTCCTGCAATTCAGTGAGCCACGAATCGTCCGGGTCCAGCCCTGGCGCACTGGCCATCGTCTCCATCACCGTGACACGATCGACGAGTGTCTGCGCGAAGCCGCTCTCGTGCACGACGTCCGCGTAGAGGCGGTATTCGCCGGCAGGCAGCGGCGGCAGCGGCTGGCGGAACGTGATCGAGTCCTGGCGGACGGGGTGCAGGTGTGCGAACGCGGCCAGGTCATCGCGCACGAGGAACATGTGCATCAGCTTGCCGTGATCCGGCACGAACGGTGACCACCGGCCCTCGCTCCACTCCGGGTCCGTGATGCGGAGGGTGAGAACCGCGTCGGCCGATACGGCACTGGTGATCTCGAGCGGTTCGTACATGTTCGTGAGGTAAGCCGAGTTCTCGGCGTCCCACCAGCGGCTGCCGCCGAACACCGCGAGCAGAATCACGGGCAGGGCGATCGCGCGTGCGATCCATGCGCGGCGCACGCGCGCCGCATCGGGCACTGCGCCCGGCGGGAGCACGGCCTCGCGGACGGCCGCACCCACGATGGTGAGTGCGCCGATCAGCAGGAATAGGCCGAGGCCGCCCAGTGTCATGGCGAGAGAGACTGGCATTCCCAGTCGCTGCGTCGCCATGGCCGGCACGGGAACGATGACGGTGTGCTCTCCTTCAGCACCGTCCACGATGACGCGCACGCTGTACGAGCCGAACTCCATGAACCACAACTGCGCAGTCCACATCGCGTCATGGCCCTCGACCCGTAGCGCGGCGTCCGGTCGCGGCGCTCCCTCGACACCGAGGTTCCACCGCACCGGCTGAACGGAGACACCGGTCACGCCGGGCGTGAGCGCACGCACCGTGATCTCAGCCTGCCCGGGCACCACACCGGGTGGCCGGATCACCACCCGCACGGGGTATGGTCCCGCACTGCCATCGAAGAAGATGTTCGGGCTGCCGACGTGGCCGGACAACAGTATCCAGCCGGCAGCGAGCATCGGCATCGCGGCCGCGATCCGGATCACCCGGCGCGGCACCGGCCGCATCGCTCCACCGTCGATGGTCATCGCCGCACGTACGTTAATCATCGCTGCACGTGCGAAAGTCGCTGCACGTGCGAAAGTCGCTGCACGCAAGGTCGTCATCGCTGCACCCTCCGCATCCATTGGCCCCAGCCGATGCCGAGTCGTGCGGATACGATGCCCAGAACGAATGCAACAGCCAGTCCGCTGATCAGTGAAACGCCGCTGGCGGCATTGATGAAGCGACCCTCGGCGAACGCGGACGTCGCCGGAACCATGTATGGACGCAGATGCTGCCCGAACAGGGGGTTGCGGGCAAACTCGGAGTTCAGGAACGTCGCGAATGGCCACTGCACCGCGAGGAGCACGGCTACGAAGATGAAGCTGAACACCGCTGCGAGCAGCCATCCCCGCGGCCGCGTCCAGCGTTGCAGCACGAGGTCCAGGCCGATTGCAGGCACGAACAGCAGCAGCGGGAACTGCGGCGGCATCATCTGCGTCAGCGGATTGCGCACCGGCGCGAGCTTGGGCTCAGCGGGAAACAGCGGCAGGATCCACACGAGCGCGAGCAGGACACCGAAATACATGCATGCCGTCGCGGTCGCCGGCCAGCGCAGCCGCCCGCTGACGCCCGCTGCGACCAGCGGCATGAGCAGCACACCTGCCGCGACCTGATAGAACAGCGTGCCATGCTGGAACATGCGCCATGTGTATTCCGACATCATGGTGGCGAAGTTCAGCAGCACGAGTGCAGCGGCAAAGGCATAGAGCCAGCGGAGCAGCTGCACATTCCCGGCGGTTGCTGCGGACGCGGCCGCCCGGTTCTGGTACGCGAGCACCATGAACATCGCGCCCAGCTGAATGGCGAGGATGCCGAGTGCGAGGATCGCGTGCGGCGGGCTGAGGATCTTCACGTCGAGACCGTACGCGTTGTGCCACCAGTCATCGAACGGCGCCGACGTCAGCATGGCGATCGCGCCCCAGATGCACAGCCATGCGCCCAGATGACCGCGGAAGAACTTCCAGAATCCGACTGTCGCGGTCCTGTCACGGGCTGAGCCGGCGAACGACGTCCGCAGCACGTGGACGCCTGACACGATCCCCGCAACCACGCCGCCCAGGTATATCGCCAGGTGCGGCAGCGAGAACAGCGTGTCGCGGCCGATGCTCTGATGCCACGAGATATCCCACAGCACGCCGATGACGACACTCGTGGACGCGAACAGCACTGCGTACGCGGTCCAGAGGGAGATCGGTGGAGCCACGCCCGACGGCGTGACCGTTTCCTGCGGGCGGGGAACTGTAGCGACGGACGCTGCCATGCGAAATTTCTCCGTGCGGGGAATCGTGCGCTGGACCTCGGTTACCTATTGCCGGGTGAAGCACTCGATGCCGGCGCCGGACTGTCGTGCGCGGATGATGGTGTCGCAGTCCACACGCGCCACCATACCCACGCCGTGCCGATCCCCGTCACGAGCACTACCGGCACCGGCAGAAAGCCGAACTCCGGTTGGGCCCACAGCAGCCGCGTCGCCTCGCGCGCGACGAATCCGCACAGGGCCCCCGCCACGAGTGTCGCGGGCAGGGTGACACCCATGGTGGAGCGCAGCAGCAGAAAGGCCGGCCATGCGACCAACGCCATGATACCCAGTATGAGCGGCAGTCCGAAGAGCAACCCGCCCGTGAGTATGTAGGGTACCATGTAGGCTGCGCGGGCCATGCCGTGGACGGTGTGCACGTACGCGTGGTATGACAACATCCACAGCACGAGCGACGCGGGAACGGCGGCGAGGAACGCAGGGATCGCGAGTTGCTGTTTCCATGTCATGGCAACGCACCTCCAGCCGGACGAGCGACGTATTCAAGGTATTCCGAGTGCCGTCGCGCCGCCAGCACGGAAGTCCGACCCCGCATTCCCGGAGCCATATCCGGCGTCGCCGCTCGCACGCACGATCTTGCCTCTCCTGCGCAGAGCGATCTATCATCGTCCGATGAATCTCAGGCGCAATAATTCACCACCGATTCCGCTGCGCGTTCGTGCGATGCCGTTGCGCGTCCGCGCTGTGTTGTTCGCGTGCGGGCTGCTCATGCCTGCCGGGTCGCTCGCGGCGCAGTCCGCTGCAAGCCCGTTCGTGCCTGTCGGTCACTGGTCCATCAATGCCGTCGACCGGCTGCACGCGCTGGGGCTTGCCCCGGCGGGCACCGCCCGCGGCCAGCGCTCGCGTACGGTGTCCGAAGTCCGTGCCGTGCTCGAGGCCGGTGCGGAGAGCGGGGACGCGGGCGCGCAGGGTTACCTGGAGCGTTTCAAGGACGAGTTCCGGAGCGCCGGTGCGCCGGCGGGCGTACTCACCCACATCAGCGGGGCGGCGGGTTTCGGCCTGACTGAGGGTGACGTCGCCCATGGCGTATACACTACGTGGGGTGAGGAGAACTG
>JAGTUV010000138.1 GCA_018224305.1 Gemmatimonadota bacterium | reverse complement strand
TTCCGAGCATTGGTCGCCTCCACTCGAGCTGCATGGAAGAACCTAATCGCTCGCGGGGGCGGTAAGGTCAGTTGGAGGTCAGAACAATGTCAGGAAGTCGTGGAGAAATGTCAGGGAACCATGAAGGCGTCTCGCCCCGGTGGACACGTTTCGCCTCGGTGGACACGTTTCGCCCCGGTGGACTTGACCGCGGGGCGTGGTGTTACGAAAGGCACCGTCCCGCAGTTATTGCTGGAGCCGGTATCCTCGCTTGCGGACGGTCACGAGATGGCGCGGGGTGGCGGGATCCTGCTCCAGCTTGCGACGCAGCTCGGCAACGTGCGTGTCCACCGTGCGACTCAGAACCCGCCCGCGGTGTCCCCATACTTCCAGCAGGAGTTCCTGCCGCGTCGCAACGGCGCCAGCCCTGCGTGCCAGGGCCAACAGGAGCGACAGCTCGCGATCCGTCAGATCGACCGGCCGTCCCTGTCGCGTTACCTGCCGGGCGCCCACATCGACGCGGACATCACCGAACGTGAACGTCTCCTCGGCATCCTTCCCGTCGGCCGCCGAGCGGCGCAGCAGCGCCTCGACCCGTGCGAGCAGTTCGAGCAGGCTGAACGGCTTCGTAACGAAGTCGTCCGCACCCATGCGGAACCCCCGGACCTTGTCCGCCTCCTCACTCTTCGCTGACAGGATCAGTACGGGCGTACTGTTTCCCTCGTCACGCAGCGTGCGCAGGACGCGGTAGCCGTCAAGGCCCGGCATCATGAGATCGAGTATGATGAGATCGGGCGCGGATGCCCGCGCCTCGCGCAGGCCGGCGAGTCCATCCGCCGCAACGGATATGTCGTAACCTTCGATCTCCAGATTGTTACGGAGACCGAACGCGAGGTCCGGATTGTCTTCGACGATGAGAATGCGTCGCATTACGTCCCTGAACGCCGGTGCTACGATGCGGCTGCGAAATCGCCAGCCTGATCGCTGCGAAGGTATGCGTCGGGGAACTGCACGACAATCCGGGCGCCACGGCCGGGCGCTGCCTCCGCCCAGGCATCGCCGCCGTGCAGGCGCGCGAGCTCACGCACCACTGCCAGACCGATGCCGCTGCCTGATACTCGCGAATCGATGTCACGCCGCATTCGGTAGAAGGACTCGAATACATGCGCACGCTCCGTCACCGGGATGCCCGCGCCCTCGTCGTCCACCCACAGCCGCGCCACATCGTCGAACAGCGCGGCGCCCACCGTGATACGCTGACCGGCGGGACCGTACTTCAGGGCGTTGTCTACGAGGTTGAGGAGGATCTGCCGCAGCGCCGCACGGTCCACCGCCACCGTGATGTTCTCCTGGACCTCCGTGCGCACCTCGACCTGGCGATTCCGGCTCAGCAGCGTGAAGCTCTCCACCGCGTCCCTGATCTCCGCCGCGAAATGAGTGGGTTCAGGCGCCAGGCGCGGGCGGCGCCCGCCCTCCGTCTTCGAGAACAGCAGCACATTCTCCACCAGGTGCGCCAGTCGACGCGCCTCCTGATCGATGATCTCGAGCGAACGCCGCCGCTCGACATCCGATCTCACGCGGCCGAGCAGCAGCGTTTCGGTGAACATGCGGATCTGCGCAAGCGGCGTACGCAGCTCGTGTGATACGCCGGACACGAAGTCCGCACGCAGCCGCGTCAGTTCGGCCTCGCGCCGCACCTGCATCAGGGCCAGAACCATCAGCGCGCTGATCACGAGCATCAGCAGAAAGACCGTCGCCCGTTCAGCCATCGGATCCGCACCAAACTGGAGACGCCCTGCCGCCGACAGCTGCGGCCCGATCGCCAGCGTGAGACCGTAGGACGGCGCGCTCGCCTCCATTGTCTGCAGCGTGTCGCTCGACCCGACCGCAATCAGGTTGCGACCAATTACGCTCGCGAAACGTGCGAACAGGTCCGCCTGCGACGCGTCGGGAGCGAGGGTCGGCTGAAGGAACCGCGTGCTCTCGTACGCCACCTCGAGCATCTGCCGTGCTGTCGCTTCATCGAGCACGATCCCCGTAACGTGCATCGTTGTGCTGTCCGGATTCAACCGGCGGAACACGACGGCCGTCACCACACGTTCGTCCACACCGACGAAGTACATGCCGCCATGGACCAGATCGTGGAATGGAACAATGCGATCAGCCGCAATGTGCTCCCTGATCGACGCCACCACCCGGGGGTCAACCGGGGCGCCGGCCATCTGCACCTCGCGGACGCCGTCGTTGAACCTGAATACGGATCGTACCGGCACCGACGCATCACACCTGACGCAGAAATCACCGATACGGATGGCACTCAACATCGAGTCGAGCGAATTGCCCTTATTGTTCAGCTTTCGCGCGAGATCAGTCAAAAATGCCCCGGTATAGTTGGCGTTCAGGAAGTCCCAGTCCTTCAACGCCATCGCAGCGGTCTCGTCGAGCGTGCCCCTCGCGATCCGGCCGCGGTCCCGCTCCGCCACGTGCGCACGCCACGCCACCACCGCAGTCAGCACGAATACCAGCGCCAGCAGCCCGACCAGTAAGGTCAGGTGCTTCCGCGGGTTATCGAGCTGATCCAGCAGTCTCCTGATCATCCCGTTCGCTACAGTGGGTACAGGCGGGTCGCGGTGGACCCGGCGTCAGTCCGGGCGCAGCACGGCGGTGACTCGCCACGCACAGCACCGGCAGATTTTCGAATATCTCTCAATCTACCCTACACCAGCCGGACATCTCAAGGGCACGCGATCGGAACTGTCCGATAATCATACACCCTGCGCCCGTTCGACCGCGCCGCCATCCGGTGCCATCCGGTATTCACGGCCCTTCCAGCCGACGCGACGGCCGCGCAGAGCGCTCCGGATGAAGATGCCAGCGGCGGCGATGGCACCAATGGGGTAGGCGAGGGCGAAGAGCAGCGGAACCCGCTGGATTGCGTACCCGATGAGCCAGAAGACGACGGACGCCGCGGTCACGGCAATGCTCCAGCCCTTGACCGACCCCGCGAGTGGGGTCACGAGGGAGAGCAGAAGGGTGAGCGGTGGCAGCACCCACATGCCGGTGAGGAACAGAGCGATGATCCATGGGACGAAGGGTGCGGCCCACTCGGGCGCAGCCTGGCGGGAGCCGGTGGCGAGGTTCTTGGTCCAGCCTTCGATGATGCCGCCCAGTGAGCGGTACATCCGGGTCTCCATGAGCGTTTCGGCGTGGGCGATGAAGATCTGTCGTCCGGCGATGACCATGCGCTGCGCGAAGCGCTGGTCCTCGACGATCTCGGCGCGCAGTGCTTCATGGCCGCCGATGCTCTCGTACACGTCGCGTCGAACGAGCATGAACTGACCATTGGCGATCACATGCCGTGGGACGCGGGTGCGGTTGACGCGTTCGAGGTTCGTAAAGCGAAGCGATATGAGTGCGAAGATGTGCGGCAGTATGAGACGTTCCCAGATACCGACCATGAGTTGACGGGGCAGGACGCTGACGAGGTCCGCGCGGCGGATGAGCAGAGCGCCGACGGCGTGGCCGAGCAGCCGCTCCTCGTGTCGCGTGTCTGCATCCGTGAACAGCAGGAGCTTGCCCTTCGCATGCTGGTATCCCTGCCAGCATGCCCACGGCTTGCCGAGCCACCCCTCCGGCAGCGGCTCGCCTTCGATGAGGTGGATCCGGCCTTCGGAATGTTCCGCCAGAATGCGGACGATATCCTCCGTGCCGTCGCTGCTGCCATCATTGACGACGATGATCTCGAAGTCGGGATAGTCGCTGTTGAGGAGACTGGCAAGGCAGACACTGATGTTGACCGCCTCGTTGCGTGCCGGCACGATGATCGACACGAGCGGCGCGCCGCCGGGCGGGGGCGGCGCGAAAGTCGTCAGGCGCGGCCGGCGCAGCAGCATGAGCGGCATCATGAGCAGCAAGGCCACCCACGGCAGCGACAGGATGATCTGTGTTCCGGCAGGCATGGTCAACTGCCCCGCAGTGCGACTTGCCGGCCCGCTCGGCGGCTGCCTACCTTGGCGCCATGAACTGGACGGAATGGCGTGCCGAGTTCCCGATCCTCGAGCGCACGACGTACTTGAACTCGTGTTCGCTTGGCGCTCTTTCGCGCAGTGCACTCGCGCGCATTGAGACGTTCCACGAGGAGTGGCATACATATGGCGCGTCGGCCTGGTACGAGCGCTGGATGGACCGGCTCGCGGAGCTTCGCACGCGCGTCGGCGCCATGATCGGTGCGCAGGATGGCGAGATTGCGCTGGCCGCGAGCACGTCCGCCGCGCTGTCCGTGCTCGGCTCCGCGTTCGACTACTCGAAGCGCAATCGCGTCGTTCTCGCCGAACTCGACTTTCCGACCGTTGCATACCAGTGGATGGTGCGGCCGGGCGTAGAGGTGGTCCGGGTCCCGAGCGATGACGGCGTCAGCATCGATGCGGAGCGCATGGCTGCCGCGATTGATGAGCGGACGGCGATCGTGTCGATCAGTCATGTATTCTTCACCACGGGTGCAATTCAGGAGATGGGGCCGATTGCGGAAGCGGCCCGTCGTCACGGCGCATTCTTCATCATCGACGCGTATCAGAGCGCCGGCCAGGTACCGATCGACGTCGAGACACTCGGCGCGGACGCACTCGTCACCGGCCCGCTCAAGTGGCTGCTCGGCGGACCGGGCCTCGCGTACCTCTATGTGCGCGACGAGTGGCTCCACTCGCTTCAGCCCACCATCACCGGCTGGTTCGCCGCGCGCCGTCAGTTCGACTTTGACATTCATGATTTCGAGTTCAGAGACGATGCCCGGCGATTCGAACTCGGGACTCCTTCACTGCCCACCGTGCACAGTGCGCTCGGCGGGCAGGACATCATCGACCGGATCGGCGTCGTCCCGATCCGCGAGAGAAACAGTGATCTGACTGAACATCTGCTGGTCCGCCTCGAGGCGGCCGGGCTGCAGTTCCGCGGCGCAGCCGATGCCTCGGCCCGGTCCGCACTCGTAATGATACCCCATGAGGACCCTGTCGGCGCAGTACAGCGTCTGGCCGACCATGGCATCATTGTTGATTCCCGTCCGGGATACGTACGGGTTTCGCCTCATTTTTACAACACCCATGCCGAACTCGACCGCTTCGTCGATGTGCTCGCTGGTGGCCGCGGATGAAGATCTCCGACGCGCAGCAGGCCGTGGATGCGTACATCGGTCAGTTCGAGGCCGGATACTGGCCGCCGCTCACGAACCTGGCGCGTCTCGTGGAGGAAGTGGGTGAACTCGCGCGCGAGTTGAATCATCGTTTTGGTCACAAGACGAAGAAGCCGGGGGAACCCGAGCAGGATCTCGCACTGGAGCTGGCGGACATCATGTTCGTTCTGATAGCGATCGCGAATGAACAGAAGATCGATCTGGAAGAGGCGTTCGAGCGGGTACTGGCGAAGTATGATGTGAGGGATGTGGACCGCTGGACCCGGAAATGAAAAAAGCGGACGCGGAACCAATCCTTCAGTTTGGCCGCATCGGCTATGGTGCCGCTCCCGTGCACGGCGCCGCGCGCCGGCCTGGAACTGGGGGATGACGCGGTGGCACTCACCGCCAGGACGGAAGCCGCCCGTTGCGCCGGGGCGGTGATTTGCTCGGATCGGCCAATCTGAAGGATTGGTTCCGCGTCCGCTACACCTCGATGACGTGGAACTCGTGCAGATCGTCGGTGCGCGGTGAGCGCTCGCCGCGCAGACCCACGGCGCGCCGTCGGTCCGCGTGCGGTCTGCGTGCGGTCAGCGGCCGGCAATGGGCCGCGGCATCAGCACGATCCGACCGAACTGCCGGCCGGCCTCGAGCCGCTCGTGTGCCTCGCGCGCACGTCCGAGGTCCCAGACCACGTCCACGATCGGCTTGAGCACGCCGGAGAACACCAGCGCCATGACCTCGCGAAACTCCGCGCGACCGGACATGGTCGTGCCCATGATGTCGAGCTGCTTCCAGAACAGCACGCGCGCATCCGTCTCGAGCCGCGGCCCTGTCGTAGCGCCATATACGACGATGCGTCCTGCGCGCGCCGCGGCCCGCACGTTCCCTGCCCAGGTCTGCTCCCCGACCGAATCGAAGATCAGATCGACACCTCGCTTGCCGGTATCCCGCCAGATCCCTTTCGAGTAGTCGACCTGTTCGCGGTCGTACACGACGTCGGCGCCCAGTTGACGAACGCGCTCCACGTTGTCCGCTGTTGTCGTCGCGTACACGTGCGCGCCGACGTGCTTCGCAATCTGGATGGCCGCCGTCGCGACACCACCCGATGCACCGGTGACGAGAACGGTCTCGCCCTCCCGCAGCCGCCCGCGCGTGACCAACCCCCGCCACGCAGTGAGAAACCCCAGCGGGGCCGCTGCTGCGGTTTACATTGCTAAGCCGTCGGGCACCGGGAGGAGGTTGCGTGCCGGCACCACCACATACTCCGCAAAGCCGCCGTTCGTATGCTCGCCCAGGATACGGTAGTCCACGCACAGCGGCTCGTCGTCCTTCAGGCACCACTCGCACACTCCGCACGAAATCGACGGATCCGCAACCACCCGCTGGCCGAGCCATGACGAATCCACTCCCGCCCCCACCTCATCGACCATACCCGCCACATCCGACCCCCCGATGTGCGGCATGGTCGTCTCGATCGGCAATCCCCGCCTGACCCACAGGTCCAGGTGGTTCATCCCCGCCGCCACCACCCGTAGCCGCACCTCCCCCTCACCCGCCGTCGGCACCGCGACGTCGTCGATCCGCACAACCTCGACCCCCCCGAACTCCGAAAAAACCGCCGCCCTCATTCCCTCCCCCGATCTCATGCCCGAGAAACCCCGCAGTCCCGCCAGCAGCCCCAACCCCGCCTCCATCCCAGTCAAACCCCGTCCCGCCAGCAACCCCCCCCCCCCCCCATCCGCCCTCAAAACCCCAAACCCCCCCGCCACCACCTTCCCCCCCGCACCTTTCCCCCCCACCCTCCCCCCAGAAAAACGACGAACCCAACCCCCC
>JAGTUV010000137.1 GCA_018224305.1 Gemmatimonadota bacterium | reverse complement strand
GGCTGGGCGACTCGGTCATTCCTCTGGAGCCCCTGCCGCACATCAGCGCGGGCGAAGCGGAGCCGGTGTCATCGGGGCCGGACGGACATCTGATGGAGTTCCTGGCCGTCGAGCCGCTGTACGGTCCGACGGACATTGGATTCATTTCGATCGGTCGCACGAGTGGCGTGGGGATCGGCGATGAGTTCGGAGTGTATGTACCTTCGCGGAGCATGAGCGGTCAGTCGGAGCGCATTCCGGCAGAGCCGGTGGCGCGGGTACGCGTCGTGAAGGTGGACGAAAATACGGCGACTGTGCGGGTATTGTCGGTGAACAATGCGGCACTGGCGGGCGGTCTGCCGGTGCACATGACACGCCGGATGCCCTGAGAGGCGGCCAAGCCGCACCGCACTCGAGTAAGTTGAACTCGATACGGGCGCCGCACACGGCGCCCGTATCTTTATGGGGTATGATGGTCACGATTCTGCTGGCGATCGCGCTGGTCCTCTATCTCGGCGCGTCGGGTACACTCGCGGCATCCTTCGCGGGTGGGCGTGCCACAGTGCCGCGGCTGGGCGCAGCCCTGACGGGTGGAGCGCTGGCATTCCATGCCGCGGCGCTCGCCGTGTTCACGGTACTCCATGCTGAGCTTCCGCTGGTTGGCCTCGCGCCGTCCCTGAGCACTCTCGCGTTCCTCATCACGTTGTTTTTCTTCGCCACGACCCTCGCGCGCGAATCACGGCCGGTGGGCCTCGTACTGGTGCCCCTCACCTCCCTGCTGCTGGCCATCGCGCTGATCGTCGGAATGTCGCCGTCTGGCGAGCCGCTCGCGTTCAGCGGTGTGTGGTTCAGCTTCCATGTGCTGCTGGCGTTCATCGGCTACGCGGGCCTCACGGTGGCGTTCGCAGCCGGGCTCCTCTACCTGCTGCAGTTCCGCGAGCTCAAGGGCAAGCGGCTCGGTCGCGTGTTCCGGTTCTTTCCGAGTCTGCCGGCACTGGACACCATCGGGCGGCTCGGACTGCTGGTCGGGTTCCCGGCGCTGTCGGCGGCGCTGCTGCTCGGCTGGGCATGGACGGTCCGCTTCCGCAACACGTTCGCCGTGAGCGAACCGGAAGTCATCTGGGGCGTGTTGACGTGGCTCATCTATGCCATTGTGCTTGCGATACGGTTCATGAACAAACCGAACACCGAGAGACGTGCTGCGTTCGTGACAGTCATCGGTTTCGCGTTCGTAGTAGCTTCCTACCTGCTGCTGCGCCTGTTCATACCGGGCGGAGCGTTCCTGTGATGATCGGTGCGCCCTGATGTCACTTGCAGTCGTCGGCGTCAGCCACCGCACGGCACCGCTGGACGTGCGCGAGCGGTTCGTGGTCGATGCGCAGGCGAGCGCGGCCGCGCTGCGGCGTCTCGCAGCGATCGGCTGCACGGAAGCGGTCCTGCTGTCGACGTGCAACCGTACCGAGCTCTACATGCGGGCGCCGGGCCAGCACCCGGACGCGGGCGTCATCGGTGCCCGCTTTCTGAGCGACCAGGCGGGCATGCCGGAAGCGGATGCGGATCGATACCTTTACACTCTGCACGATGACGGGGTAGTTGAGCACCTGTTCCGGGTAGTGGCGAGTCTGGACTCGATGATCCTGGGCGAGGCCCAGATCCAGGGCCAGGTCAAAGCGGCGTACGAGCGTGCGGCCGGGTCTAACAGCGGCGACTTCGTGGTCGGGCCGGTACTCGCGCGGCTGTTCGAAACGGCGTTGCGTGTCGGCGGCCGGGTACGCAGCGAGACGAAACTGGGGACCGGTGCGGCATCGGTGCCTTCGGCATCGATTGAGCTGGCTCAGAAGATCTTCGGCAACCTCTCGGGCCGGCGCGCGCTCGTGCTGGGGGCGGGGGACATGAGCGAGCTGACGATGGAATGCATGCGCGGTGCGGGTGTGCGCGATATCATGGTGGCCAATCGCACTCCGGCCCGCGCCGAGGAACTCTCGCGACGCCTCCACGCGACGCCGGTAAAGTTCGAGGATGTCGCCGCGCTCATGCGCGAAGTCGATATCGTTGCGACGGCGACATCGGCGCCGCATGCCGTGATTACGCGGGCGATGGCCGAGGCCGCACTCGGGCCCGGTCGCAGGACGCCGCTGCTGATCCTCGATATTGCGCTGCCGCGCGATGTCGAGCGCGATGTCGGAGAGCTGCCGAACGTGTTCCTCTACGATGTCGACGATCTGAGCCAGGTCGTCGAGGGCACATTGGCGCGCCGCAGGTCGGAGATCGCAGTAGCGGAGCAGATCATCAGCGAGGGTACCCGTGAGTTCAGATCGTGGTATCGGGGGCGGAACGTGGTTCCGCTGATCCGCGAGCTGCGCGGCCGCGCCGATGAGCTGCGCGAAGTCGAGACCGCTCGCGCGCTGCGCCTGCTCAGCCACCTGAGTCCGGCGGACAAGGCAGCGGTCGAGAACCTGACGCGACAACTGCTCAACAAGATGCTGCACTCGCCGACGGCACGGCTACGCGAAGCGGCGGTCGATGGCCGCGAGGGTGAGATTGCGGAGGCTGCACGCTACCTGTTCGGACTCGGTAACGGGTCTGAACTCGATGACGACGCGCCGCCGAACGGCGGCGTTCACCACGACGAGGGATGATGCCGCAGAAGGTACTGGTTACAGGAGGCGCCGGATTCATCGGGAGCCATATCGCGGACGCCTACCTGAACGCGGGCAACCGTGTGTGGATCGTGGACGACCTGTCGAGCGGCAAGCGTGCGAACGTCCCGGACGGCGCGCAACTCGTGCACCTCGATATACGCGATGCCCGCCTCGCCGAGGTGTTCAGCGAGGCTGGCGGTTTCGACGTGGTAAGCCACCACGCGGCGCAGATCGATGTTCGCGTCTCCGTGAGTGATCCACGCAAGG
>JAGTUV010000136.1 GCA_018224305.1 Gemmatimonadota bacterium | reverse complement strand
GGCGTACGAGGCCGCATCCATCTACGGCGTCGTTCCCGTGCGCGACGCGCTCGCGCGTGCGGCGGCAGAAGCGCGGAAGATCGTCGATGCGCGCTGAACGCCGCTCCGGCTGGCAGAGGAAGATCGTCGATGCGCGCTGAACGCCGCACCTGGCAGAGGGAGATCGTCGATGCGCGCTGAACGCCGCACCTGGCAGAGGGAGATCGTCGATGCGCGCTGAACGCCGGTCCGGCTGGCTGATGACGGCACCCTACGCCGTCTTCCTGCTCGCATTCGCCGCATACCCGATGCTCTTCGCGCTCGCGCTCGTGTTCATGCGCTGGGACCTCGTGACCGACCCCGCATTCGCCGGTCTCGACAACGTGCGCCTGCTCGCGGCCGACGCGCGCTTCGGTCGCGCGATCGCGAACATGTTCGTCTTCCTCGCCATCCACCTGCCGCTCCAGATCATCGCGGCGCTGACGCTCGCGCTCGCGCTCAACCGGCCCATGGCGCTGCGCGCATTCTGGCGCGCCGCATTCTTCCTGCCCGTCGTCATCTCCGGTGCCGTTGTGGCGATCCTGTGGAACGCGCTGTATGCGACGGACGTCGGCCTGTTCAACGGCCTGCTCACGCGCGTGGGCCTCGCGCCCGTGCCGTGGCTGACCCACCCGTCCGTCGCGATGCCGGCGATCGCCGTGATGGTGACGTGGAAGAACGTCGGCTTCTACGTCGTCATCTACCTCGCGGGGCTGCAGTACATCCCGCGCAGCTGCCAGGAGGCGATCGAGCTGGAGGGCGCGACGTCGTGGCAGCGCTTCCGTCACCTCACGCTGCCGCTGCTGCTGCCGCAGACCATCCTCGTCGTGATGCTGTCGACGATCAACGGGTTCCAGCTCTTCATCGAGCCCTACATCATGACGGGCGGTGGCCCGCTCGGCCGCACGCTTTCACCCGTGCTCTACATGTATACGCAGGCGTTCTCCTACCAGCGAATGGGCTACGCGGCGACGATCGGCGTCGCGCTCGCACTCATCATCGGTGCGGCCATCGCGCTCCAGCGCCGCGTGCTCGGCACGGCGGAGGCACAATGACACGACTGTGCAGCGGAGGCACAATGACGGTGCATGCGATGTGCACGGCCGAGGCACAATGACGAAGTTCGCGCGCGTCGCGCTCTATGCGGCGCTGGGCGCGGCCGCGCTCACGTTCATCTACCCGTTCCTGTGGATGGCATCGACTACGCTTAAGCCGCCACTGGAGGTCGGAAGCCTGGCGCTGATACCTGAGCACGTCACGTTCGACAACTACCGCATCATGTGGAGTCGCGCTCCGTTCGGCCGCGCACTGCTCAACAGCCTGTTCGTCGCCGGGACCGTCACCGCGGCGGTGCTCGTGCTGAGCTCAATGACGGCGTACGCGATGGCACGGCTCACGTTCCCCGGCCGCACCGTGCTGAACGCAGCGACGATCGCGGTCCTGCTCGTACCGGGTCAGCTGACGCTGATCCCGCTCTACACGATGGTCGTCCAGCTCGGCTGGATCGACACTTACGCCGCGCTCATTGTACCGTATGTCTTCAATGCGACGGCCATCCTGATGCTGCGGCAGTTCTTCCTCCAGATCCCGCAGTCGCTGATCGACTCGGCGCGCATGGACGGCATGGGCGAGCTGCGCATCCTGTTCACGATCTTCTGGCCGCTCGCGAAGCCGGCGCTCGCACTCGTCGCCATCTTCACGTTCATGGGGACGTGGAACGAAGTGCTGTGGCCGCTGCTCGTCGTGCGCGACCAGCAGATCATGACGCTCCCGCAGCTCCTGACCGTCTTCCAGCTGGGCGGCGGCGCGGGCACACTCGGCGTGTCGCTCGCCGCGGCTATGGTCCTGGTCGTGCCCGTCGTGATCGCATACATGTTCCTCCAGCGTCACTTCATCGAGAGCATCGCCGGCGCCGGCGTGAAAGGCTGACGCATGCCATCCCTCCACTTCGAGCAGGTCAGCAAGCGGTTCGGCGATGTGGTGGTCGTCGAGGAGTTCAGCCTGCACGTCGAGGATGGCGAGCTGCTCGTGCTCGTCGGCGGCTCCGGCTCCGGCAAGTCGACGATCCTGCGTATGGCGGCCGGCCTCGAGTCCGTCAGCTCGGGCAGCATCCGCATCGATGAGCGCGACATCACGCACCTGCCGCCGCGCGAGCGCGACGTCGCCATGGTCTTCCAGGATTATGCACTCTACCCGCACATGACGGTGCGGGAGAACCTCTCGCTCGGACTGCGGCTGCGGAAGTTTGCACGCGCGGAGATCGACCGGCGCGTGCAATGGGCGGCGGAGATGCTCGGCATCGATGCGCTGCTCGATCGGAAGCCGAAGCAGCTGTCGGGCGGGCAGCGCCAGCGCGTCGCGATGGGCCGCGCGATGGTGCGCGAGCCGATGGTCTTCCTGTTCGACGAGCCGCTTTCCAATCTCGATGCCGGGCTGCGCGCGCGCATGCGCATCGAGATCGGCGCACTCCAGCGACGGCTGAAGACCACCACGGTCTTCGTGACACACGACCAGGTCGAGGCGATGACGCTCGGCGACCGCATTGTAGTGCTGGCCGACGGCCGCATCCAGCAGGTCGGCCGCCCGATCGAGCTCTATCGCAGCCCGGTCAACCGCTTCGTCGCCGGATTCATCGGCACACCGCCGATGAACTTCATCGATGGCGTCGTGCAGGTGGAGAACGGGCGCGCACAGTTCGTCAGCGACGGCGTGCGCGTCGAGCTGGCCCCCGAACGCATGCGCGACGCGCCCTCCGCGAAGGCGTTGACGCTGGGCGTCTTGCCGGGAGGGCCGGTGACCCTGGGCGTGCGGCCGGAGGACCTCGAGCTCGTGATGAGGAGTGGGCTGTCGGACGGGATGGCGAGCGAGCGCAGCGGTGAAACAGCAGGGGGGCGCATCGACGTCGCGGCCAGCGGGCGCATCGGCTACCCGGCCGGCACGCGCTTCGGCGACACGGCCGACGCGC
>JAGTUV010000135.1 GCA_018224305.1 Gemmatimonadota bacterium | reverse complement strand
CGCTTCGCAGCCCGGCCGAGATCAGGGCCATCGGTCGCGCGGGTCGTATCCTGGCGGAACTGCATGAAGCGATCGAGCCCCGTGTGGTCCCCGGCGCCACGACCGCCGAGCTGGACCGGTTCGCGGAGGACTTCATCCGTTCGCACGACGGCGCAGAGCCGGCCTTCAAGGGCCTTTACGGCTTTCCGGCGACCCTGTGCACGTCGATCAACGAGGAAGTCGTGCATGGCATCCCTTCCGGGCGGCGCAGGCTCGCGAATGGGGACATCGTGTCGGTGGATGCCGGGGTCCGGCTCGACGGCTGGTTTGCCGATGCGGCGCGCACATTCGCCGCCGGGGTCGTGGACGATGCAACGACGACCCTGCTTCAGGTGACGCAGGAGGCGCTCGCAGCCGGGATCGAGCAGGCCCGCGCCGGCAACCACATGGGTGACATCGGGCACGCGATCCAGCAGGTCGCCGAAGCGGCAGGCTTCGGAGTGGTCCGGGACCTCGTCGGCCACGGAATCGGTCGCGAGTTCCACGAGGAGCCGCAGGTGCCCAACTACGGGAAGCCGGGGCGGGGCCTGCGTCTGCAGGCAGGATTGGTGATTGCCATCGAACCAATGATCAATGCCGGCGGCATTGGCATCCGTACGCTGCCCGACCGCTGGACCGTGGTATCCGCGGATGGCAGCCGGAGCGCCCATTTCGAGCAGACGGTGGCGGTGACCGAGGGTGCCCCGCTGGTGCTGACAGGGTGAGCCGATGGGCACGCGAGGCCTTGCTCCGAGGGTCGGGTTTGGCTATACTGAAAAGCTGTTCAATAAACTAGGAATAGGCTCATGAAAGTGCGCAGCAGCGTCAAGCCGATTTGTGAACATTGCAAGGTGATCCGCCGCGCGGGCGTGGTTCGGATCATCTGCAAGAAAAATCCGCGACACAAGCAGCGGCAGGGGTAGAACTATGGCGCGTATCGCCGGCGTGGATTTGCCGCGCAACAAGCGAATCGAGATCGGCCTCACCTACATCTTCGGGATCGGCCAGTCATCGGCCAGGAAGATTCTCGAGGAGACGGGCGTGAGCCCGGACCGTCGCGTGCACGACCTGAACGACGACGAGGTGAACCGCCTGCGGCGCGTGATCGAGGCGCGCTTCAAGGTGGAAGGTGCACTGCGCACCGAGGTCTCCATGAATATCAAGCGGCTGATGGACATCGGCTGCTATCGCGGCTTGCGGCATCGGCGCGGACTGCCCGTGCGCGGGCAGCGGACCCACACCAACGCGCGTACCCACAAGGGCAAGCGCGTGGCGATTGCGGGCAAGAAGAAGGTCGCGAAGAAGTAGAGCCGCGCTCTGCCGGGCGGACTGCTGGGGTCAGCAGGCCGGCCGCCGGACGCACGCCTGCCGCAGCCGCGGCGGGCCGACATGAGCGAGCGGCGCCGTGAGGGCGCCGGAACCGACTGGGACCGAGATGGCGAATCCGAAAAAGGGTGTGCGGACGAAACGGACGCGCAAGCACGTCGAAGCGGAGGGCATCGCCCACATCAAGGCGACGTTCAACAACACGCTGATCACGATCACGGACATGCAGGGCAACGTCGTGACGTGGGGCAGTTCGGGGAAGGCCGGCTTCAAGGGCTCGAAGAAGTCGACGCCGTTCGCCGCGACAGTGGCGGCCGAACAGTGCGGCCGCGAGGCCGCACAGCTCGGGATGAAGCGCGTGCACGTGCGTATCCAGGGGCCGGGCAGCGGACGCGAGTCGGCGATCCAGGCGCTGGCGTCTGCGGGCCTGCAGGTCCGTTCGATCCGCGACGTGACACCGATCCCGCACAACGGCTGCCGGCCGCCGAAGAAGCGCAGGGTGTAGAGCGGAATGGTAGTGGGATAGGGAGAGGGAAAGTTGGAGGGCGTGGGAGAGGGAGAGGGAGAGTGGCCAGCGCGGACGCCGCGTTCCCACACCCACTACCTCACCCCCACCCCAGAACTCACCCACTCCCACTCCCACAACCGTGCAGTAACGGATGTAAACCGCCGGCCGTCCGGGCGGGATGAAGTCCGAAGAAATGACAACACGAGGAGACGGTAAAGAATGGCACGTTATACAGGCCCGGTATGCAAGCTCTGCCGCCGCGAGGGGCAGAAGCTGTTTCTGAAGGGCACCAAGTGCTACACGGAGAAGTGTCCAATCGAGCGGCGCAACTACGCGCCGGGTCAGCATGGCCTGACGCAGGTACGTCGCCGCAAGACGTCGGAGTATGCGCAGCAGCTGCGTGAGAAGCAGAAGGTCAAGCGGATCTATGGGGTGTCGGAGAAGTATTTCCGCACAATGTTCGTGCGCGCGGCCAAACAGGCCGGTGTGACGGGCGAGAATCTGCTGATCGGCCTGGAGCTGCGCCTCGACAATGTGCTGTACCGGATGAACTTCGCATCGAGCCGGAAACAGGCCCGGCAGATCGTTCGCCACCGCCATGTGCTGGTGAACGGTGAGCGGGTCGACATTCCGAGCTACCAGGTGAGTCCTGGTGATGAGGTGCGGCTGCACGAGGGTTCGAAGGACCTGCTGCCGGTGCAGGTTTCGCTGGAGTCGAAGACGCGGCCATCGGCGGTTCGCTGGCTGGCCGTTGACGAGGGTACACGGGCGGGCCGCATGCTGGAGCGTCCGACGCGGGCAGACATCCCGCTGGCGGTCCAGGAGCAGCTGATCGTCGAGCTGTACTCGAAGTAGCGATACGCCGCGCGCCGTCACGAACGGTGCGCGGCGCTCGTGCAGACAGACCGAACTACGAGCCGCGCAGGACGCGGCCGATCATTTGTGTCCGCCGGGAGGTATACTGTGGAGCTGGATCTTACCGGATTGGTCCTACCGCAGCGCATCGAGGTCGTGAACCGCTCGCAGGACGGGCGTGAGGCGCAGTTTGTCGTAGCGCCGCTCGAGCGCGGGTTTGGCCAGACGCTGGGTAATACGATTCGTCGCATTCTGCTGTCGTCCCTGCGCGGGTCGGCGGTGTGGGGTTTCCGCATGGATGGGGTGGTGCATGAGCACCAGACTGTCGCGGGAGTCGTGGAGGATGTGCACCAGATCATTCAGAATCTGAAGACGCTGGTGATCGGCCTCGAGGAGGGACACGAGGACGTGATGCTGGAGCTGCGCGCGACGAAGTCGGGTTCGGTGACGGCGCGTGCCATCGAGAAGTCGGGTTCGGTGATGATCATGAACGAGGATCACCATATCTTCACGCTGCAGGATGACCGTGAAGTGAACGTGATGCTCTACGTCAACCGCGGTCGCGGATTCGTGTCGGCCGAGGCGCACGAGCTGCCGAAGGGCAGCCCCGTGGACCTCGTTCGGATCGACTCGATCTACAACCCGGTGCTGCGGGCCAACTTCACGGTCGAAGAGACGCGTGTCGGTCAGCGCACCGACTTCGACCGTCTGTCTCTGCTGGTCGAGACGAACGGCAGCCTGTCGCCGGAAGAGGGCGTGGCCTACGCGGCGGAGCTGGCGCGCAAGCATCTGGAGTACATGCTTCGATTCGCCGAAACAGCCGAGGGCGTGTCTCCGGCACCGGGAGCGGTTCGTGTACCGGCCCCGCTGCGCGACCTGTTCGCGCGGCCGATCGACGAGCTCGCGGAGCTGTCGGTGCGGTCGGTGAATTCGCTGAAGAAGGAAAATATCATTACGCTGGGCGACCTGGTTCAGCGCACTGAGGACCAGATGCTGAACATCGAGAATTTCGGCGTCAAGTCGCTCGAGGAGATCCGCCAGTTCCTCAACGAGCACAACCTGCACTTCGGCATGAAGCTGGAGAAGGGTGAGGACGGCGATCTGTATCTGATCGAGGGCGGTCGTACAGCCGAGGCGGACACGGCGAGTGCCGAGGCCGTGAGCGAAGAGGAGTAGGTCGAATGCACCATCGCAAGAAGGGCCGCAAGTTCAATCGTACCGCCGAGCATCGCAAGATGATGATGCGCAACATGGCGACATCGCTGTTCCTGCATGGCCGCGTCGAGACGACGACGGCGAAGGCGAAGGAACTGCGTCAGTTTGCCGAGCCGCTGATCACGCGGGCGAAGCGCGGCGATCTGCATGCGCGCCGGTTGGTGGGTCGCTACATCCAGGACGATGCCGCGATCGCAAAGCTGTTCGGCGAGATCGGGCCGCGCTACATTGAGCGCCCGGGCGGCTACACGCGGGTCGTCAAACTCGGGCACCGCTCGGGTGACGCCGCGGATGTGGCGATCATCGAACTCGTCGACTAGCGAAGGGGCTTATGGCGAAGACGGATGCGGGCAAGCGCGCGGGCGGCGGCAGCTGGATCTCGGTAACCGTTGCGGTTGTCGCAGTGGCAGCGTTCTTCGGCTGGATTGCTACGCGCGAGCCTCCGCAGAGTGTCGCAGTCGCGGAGCCGAATGGCAGCGCGGTGGACACGGTCGACACAGGGGCGCCGGCAACGGTCATCACGACGGAACAGCTGAGTGAGACCGCAACGGCCCGGTCACTGATCGGCCAGAACGTCGAACTGGAGTCGGTCAAGGTGCTCGATCATCTCGGACCCCAGATGTTCTGGATCGAAATGCCGGGCGGCGCGCCGTACCTGGTGAAGATGGACGAAGCGCTGGTTTCGAGCGGGCGCGCGCTGCCGCAGCGGGAGGGCCTCGTGCGTCTGGTCGGTCGCCTGCTGGAAAAGACGCCCGCAGTGCTGGACAGCTGGACGGAATCGGGTGCGCTGGAGAGTGCGGACGATCGATCATTGGCGGAGTTTGGTTCGACGTTCATTGAAGCGCGGCGGGTCGAACCCGCAGGCGGCTGAGCAGGCCCTGGAGGCCTGCTCGAATCACAGAAGGAGGAACACCCGATGGCCCGGGTTTGTTACGTTTGCACTAAGGGCACGACGTTCGGCAAGAACGTCAGTCATGCCAACAACAAGACGCGACGCAGCTGGTTGCCGAATCTGCGGCGTGTTCATATTGTCACGTCCGAAGGTGACAGGAAGCACGTTCGCGTGTGTACCCGCTGTCTTTCGGCCGGGAAGGTTCGCAAGGCGTAGCACAGCTACGTTTCTCCCGCCCGCAGCGGGAGACGGGCCCGGCACCGCAGGTGCCGGGCCCTTCTATTTGCTGACCCAGCGTCGGGCCGGCGCATGGACGATATGAAAAGGGGGCCGTTTGTTTCTCGTCGCGGCGGCTGCTGATGGTGCGGCCATGACTGTACCGGAGTTCCTGTTCCTGCTCGTTGCAATACTCGTCGCGGCGAAATTGCTTGGCGAACTGGCTGAGAAGATCGGGCAGCCGGCGGTGCTCGGTGAACTGCTCGCGGGCGTGCTGCTCGGCACATCCGTGCTGGGAATCCTCGATCCCGGTGTCGAGGTCATCCATCTGCTCGCCGAGATCGGTGTCATACTGCTGCTGTTCCAGATCGGTCTGGAGACGAACCTGCCGCGCCTCCTGAAAGTGGGACCGGCAGCGGTCGCGGTCGCTGCGACCGGAGTCATCGTTCCATTCGTGCTCGGCTATTACGTTTCGCTGGCACTTGGTCTGGAGGTAATGCCCGCCATCGTGGCGGGGGCCGCGCTCACGGCCACATCGGTCGGGATCACTGCGCGCGTGCTGTCGGACCTGGGCCGGCTGCAGGAGCCGGAGAGTCAGATCGTGCTGGGCGCCGCAGTTCTGGATGACATCATTGGACTCATCATCCTGGCTGTCGTGTCTCAGGTGCTGGCAGGCGGCGAACTGACGGCGGGAAGCGTCGGAACCATCACGCTGCTGGCATTCGGTTTCGTGGTCGGAGTTGTGGTGCTCGGCGGCTTCATTGTTCCGCCGGTCTTCAACTGGCTCTCCCGTGTGGGCCGCGAGGAGACGCTGGGGACCATGGCGCTTGCCTTCGCATTCCTCGTAGCATTCCTGGCCAATCAGGTCGGCTCGGCGCTGATCATCGGTGCATTTGCGGCCGGTCTCGTGCTGGGACCGACACCGCACGCGCATGTGGTGGAGCACGGCGTTCTGCGTCTCAGCATGCTCTTCGTGCCGATATTCTTCGTGTGGGTCGGTGCCGCAGTCGATGTGTCGACGTTCACCGATCCGCAGGTCCTCCTCGTTGGAGGATCCCTCATTATCGTGGCGATCTTCGGAAAATTCATCGCGGGTTACGCGCCGTTCTGGTTCAAGGGCCGGAAGGCGGTGATCGGTGTCGGCATGATACCGCGCGGGGAGGTGGGACTCATCTTCGCGCAGATGGGGCTCACCACCGGCGCACTCACGACAGGTCTCTTCAGCGCGATCACTCTGATGGTCATGGTGACGACGTTCATCGCGCCGCCCCTGCTCAAGATCCTGTTTCCGCCGCGGCCCGACGCACCGCCGCCACCGCCTGGCGGCGTTTCCGGGATCATGACGGAGGCGTGATCGCATGGCTCCCGGTCGATCATGAGCCCTGATGTCCTTCCCCTGGCCGGGCTGCGTGTGGCCGTGACACGACCCCGCGATGACACGGCGGAGCTCCGGGACCTGCTGGCAAGTGCCGGTGCGGAGCCGGTCGTGATCCCGCTGACGCGCGTCACGCCTTCGGGCGATGACGCGCCGCTCACAACCGCCCTCGCCGAACTCGATCGCTACGACTGGATAGTGTTCACTTCGCCTCGCGCGGTTCGCGCCGTGGCCGCGCTTGTGACGGAGTGGCCGGGCGAGCGCCTCCGCATCGCCGTCGTGGGTCCGGCGACGGCGGCGGCCGCGCGGGCGCTCATCGGGAGGGACGCCGACTGCGTATCTGCCACGCCGGGCGGCGCCGGCGTCGTCCCGGCCATGCGCGAGTACGGCATCCTCCGCGACCGGCACGTGCTGTGGCCGCGCGCGGAGAGTTCTCGGCCGGACGTCGCCCGCGATCTGGCGCGGGAGGGCGCCATCTTCGACGATCCGATCGCCTATCGCACGGTCACCGACGCGGCAGCAGGCCGCCGGCTTGCGGGCATGGTGGCTGCCGGAGATGTGGATGTGGTCACGTTCACGGCGCCCTCCGCGGTCGACTGCTTCGCCGATTCAGCGGGGCACGCCGGCAGATGCACGATCGCTGTCATCGGTCCGACCACGGCCGCGGCCGTCCGCGCGCGCGGACTTCCGGTCGACGTGGAATCGCCGCAGCCCGCGATGACCGCGCTCGTCGACGCCCTTGTCCAATACCGCGAAGGCACGTTTCGAGCGTGGATATGGAGACCTTAATCGGCGGTGCGTCCAATCGGGTCCGCGTCAAGGAAGGCACGGACCCGATCTCTGACGCCCGCCGCTGCTGTGTCCGCCTCGAGCGTGCCGCGCCCCGTCGGAAGCCGGGCGGTCGTCCGGTCGAATGGCACGGCCGACAAACCGTTGGGCGAGAGGCAATTGTGACAGCAGATCGGCGCTGTCCCGGCTTTGACCGGACCTGCCGTATCAAGTACATTGCCGATGGTCCAGTTACCCGATGCGCCGTTCCGGCGGGTCATCCGGGCGGCCAGGATCGGAGGTTGATCGAAGGCGCGTGGAATGAGCGCAGGGCATCGAGCGAGCGGGATGGCAGAGACTTTGCGAGCGGACGTGGCGGGCCGTTGGATTTCCGGGCAGACGGAGCCGCAGTGGTATGCGTGCTACACGCGCGCGAGGCACGAGAAGGTGGTCGACCGGCTGCTCCATGAGCGCGGCTTCGAGACGTTCCTTCCGCTTGTCGCCCGGGAGAGCCGGTGGAAGGATCGGAAGAAGATCGTCGACTGGCCGCTCTTCCCATCGTATGTGTTTGGCCGATTCCGTCTGGTTGATGCACACATCGTGGTCGCGACGCCCGGTGTGGCAGGGGTGGTGAAGACAAACGGGCGGCCCGCGCGGATCGAGGTCGAAGAGCTGGAGAACGTACGGCGTCTGGCGCGTGCCCTCGCCGGAGGCAATGTGGACGCGGAGCAGAGGCCGTTTCTGGCAGAGGGTGAATGCGTGGAAGTAATGGACGGACCGTTCCGGGGAGTTCGGGGCATCGTGGTGGAGCATCGCAACCGGCGACGCGTGCTGATCGGGTTGCGAGCGATCGGACAGGCACTGGAGATCGATATCGATACGCGAGCGTTGCGGCCCGTCTGAGCGCGGAGGAAAGTGTGGAGCGGGAAGTGGAGGCCGTTTCGATGCGGCCGCTGGCCGGGAACGTTGCCGAGCGCAGGGTCGAGTTGGCGCTGGTCACATCGACGCCTGCGCGACGGGCGGACGACCCGTTTGCGCTGCCCGAGCGTGCGCAGAGCCTGCGCGAGCGGGTAGAATGGACGGCGTATCTGCCGACGCGCGCGGGGTCGAGCAGCTGGCGTTTCCAGCAGGCAGTCAAGCGAGTAATCGATGTCGTCCTGGCGGCGGCGGGGCTCGTCGTGCTGACGCCGCTCTTTCTGGTGGTGGCCATCCTCGTGAAACTCAGCTCGAAAGGGCCGGTGCTCTATGAATGGCGCGCGCTCGGCTACCGTGCGAAGCCGTTCGTCGCATACAAGTTTCGCACGATGGTCGTCGGCGCGGCTGCGCGGAAGGCTGAGTACGAGGCCGTGAACGAGATGACCGGCCCGGTCTTCAAGCTGCGTCGTGATCCGCGTGTAACACCGCTCGGACGCTGGTTGCGGAAGTTCAGCATCGACGAGTTGCCGCAGCTCTGGAGCGTGCTGAAGGGCGACATGAGCCTCGTGGGTCCGCGACCGCCGCTGCCCGAGGAGTTCGCGCAGTACGAGGAGTGGCAGTGCGGCAAGTTGGCTGTGAAGCCGGGCATAACGTGTTTCTGGCAGGTCAACGGGCGGTCGGAGATCTCCGACTTCAGGACGTGGGCCCGACTGGATCTGAAGTACATCCGCGACTGGAACCTGTGGCTGGAT
>JAGTUV010000134.1 GCA_018224305.1 Gemmatimonadota bacterium | reverse complement strand
GCCGCGTGCGTGCGCAGCGGCCAGTCCGCTCGCGGCCTGCACGGCCAGGTCGAGCGCTTCCGGCAATGGCAGCGGACCGCGCGACAGGCGACGCTTCAGTGTTTCGCCATCGTAGAACGGCATCGCGAGGTACACATGACCATCGGCCTCGCCGATCTCGAACAGCGTGCACACGTGCGGGTGATCGAGCGCAGCGGCCGCCTGCGCTTCCGTGAGCAGTCGCTGCTTCGCGTCTTCATCCCGGCTCAGGTGCGGATGCAGGAACTTCAGCGCAACAATCCGCTCGAGACGGCGGTCGCGCGCACGGTAGACGACGCCCATGCCGCCGCCATCGATTTCCTGGAGGACTTCATAGTTGCCGACCACCCGGCCTTCACCCGGCGGCGTGACGGCGGCTGCGGCGGTGGGCAGGACGTGCGGCGCCGGCGCATCGAGTACACTCGCGCTGCCGTGTGCCTGAATGAGGGCAACGATATCCGCATGCAGTGCGGCGTCGGCCCCGGCTGCACGCCTCACATACGCCTGTCGCTCGGAGGCCGGCAGATCGAGGGCAGCAGCGAGTACACGCTGCGCCTCACGCCAGCGCTCGGGTGTGGTGATGGAGTCCGTGCGCTGCACACCGTCCGGCGTGACGTCATACGCCCACGCGAGCACTACCGCGACCGGCAGGCCGATCAGTGCGATGACCAGCACGAACAGCGGCGACCACTTCGGCAGGTCCAGGATCGGGAACGTCGTGCTGGACACCTCGACCATGACCCACGCGATCACCACGTATGCGCCCGTCACGCGGAACACGCGGCGGCGACGCAGGTCTGCGATCAGGCGGCCGAGCGCAGTCGTCTGGCTGAGCCGCGTCATTGCGAAAGCTCCCGGTTCAGCCACGCGCGCGCCATCGTCCAGTCCCGCTTCACCGTGGCCACTGAGATGTCCAGACCCGCTGCGGTCTCCTCGATGCTCATGCCGGCGAAGTAACGGCATTCGACGATGCGGCACTGTCGTTCGTCGAGCGCCGCCAGGCGCGTGAGTGCGCGATCGAGGTCGATCAGCGCGACATCCTCGTCATGAGTGGCAGAAGCATCGGCGCTGAGATCGACCCGCTGCCACTGGCCACCGCGCTTCTGCGAGTTCCTGGCTTCCGCATGATTGATGAGAATGCGACGCATCGCGCGCGCGGCGACCGCGAAGAAGTGCGCACGGCTGCTCCACTCGATGCCGTCCGCGCCGGCCAGTCGCAGGTACGCCTCGTGGACCAGCGCGGTGGCGCTCAGTGTGTGGTCGGTGCGCTCCGAGCGGAGCTGCCGCTGCGCGACGTTGTGCAACTCGTCATAGACCAGGGGAAAGACGCGGTCCATGGAGTCCTGCCCGTCGCCGTGCAGTTCCGCCAGCAGTCGCGTCACGTCACCCGTTTCGGGCAATGTCCCTCGATTCGTCAGGAGTAACGATCCGGAGCACCGCGGGAACGCGCGCATGGGTCTCTGGATGAGCGGCCCGGCAGGAACGCCTCGCGGCGTGGATACACCGCAGCGGGGTCCGGACGCAGCGGGGTCCGGAAGTCGCGGACGCCGCTCCCGCCGCTGCGTCCCTGGCCGCACTCACAATATAGGTGCCGGAAAGCTGAAGGAAACGGCTCATTCATCCCGGATGAGCCGGGGCGCGGCTGTTTCCGGCATTAGGATTCAGATACAATTCGCCGCCGCACGCAACCCGGAGGTTCGGATGTCGACAGTGCTGGAGCAGGAAAAGCCGCGCGGTAGCGCGATTCAGGTGCCGCTGCCCGACGAGATGCTGCGTCGGTTCCAGCAGCGCGCTGCCGGATATGACCGGGAGAACCGCTTCTTCTTCGAGGACTTCGAGGAGCTGCGCGACGCCGGCTACCTGCGGATGTGCGTGCCCAGGGAGCTGGGTGGCCTGGGCTACACCATGGCGGAGTCCATGCGCGAGCAGCGCCGGCTCGGTTATCACGCCGCGCCGACTGCCGTCGCCATCAACATGCACCTGTACTGGACCGGCCTCGTCGCCGACCTGTGGCGTGCGGGGGACCGGTCGCTGGAATGGCTGCTGCGGGAAGCGGCCGATGGCGCCGTGTTCGCCGCCGGTCACGCCGAGAGCGGCAACGACATCCCGGTGCTGCTGTCCACGACGAAGGCGGAACGGGTCGAGGGCGGCTACCGCTTCACGGGGCGCAAGTCGTTCGGCTCGCTGACACCCGTGTGGTCGTACCTGGGACTCCACGGCATGGACATGAGCGACCCGGCTGCGCCGAAGATCGTGCACGCGTTCCTGCCGCGTGACAGCCCGGGCTACAGCGTCGTAGAGACGTGGGACACGCTCGGCATGCGCGCCACACGCAGCGACGACACCGTGCTCGATGGCGCGTTCGTGCCGGACCGCTTCATTGCACGCGTGGTGCCCGCAGGCGCTGGTGGTCTCGACGCGTTCGTGCTCGGCGTGTTCGCATGGGCTCTGATCGGATTCGGCAACGTATACAGCGGCATGGCCCGTCGTGCGCTCGACCTCGTCGTGGACCTGGTGAAGCAGCGCGGCTCACTGGGCGTGTCCCGCTCGATGGCGTACCACGCGGGCATGCAGCAGGCGATCGGCGAGATGGTGCTCGAGTTCGAGGGCATCGATCCGCACCTCGACCGGGTGGCGCAGGACTGGACGGATGGCGTGCAGCATGGCGCGGGCTGGGTAGTGAAGATCATCGCCGCGAAGCATCACGCCGTCGAGTCCGCGTGGAAGGTGGTGGACCGCTCACTCGACGTGGCGGGCGGCTTCGGCATCTTCCGCAAGGGACCGTTCGAACAGTTGTTCCGAGACGCGCGCCTGGGGCGGCTGCATCCGGCGAACTCGATGCTGTCGCACGAGCTGGCTGCGAAACTGACACTGGGCATCAGCCCGGACGAGACGCCGCGCTGGGGTTAATTCTTCCG
>JAGTUV010000133.1 GCA_018224305.1 Gemmatimonadota bacterium | reverse complement strand
TGGCCCCACGGGCGCCGCCGTCGCCGGGAACCCTGCGCGACCTCGCCGCGGACCGGCAGGTCCGACTCATTGCCGCTTCCGTGCTGCTGGCCATCGTCGTGAAGCAACTGGTGGACTACCAGTACAACGTCGTGACGAAAGAAGTCTTCGTGTCACTGGACGCCATAAGTGCGTTCCAGGGCAAGTTCAACGCGGCCACGCAGTGGCTGCCCCTGGTCGTGCTCGCGGGCCTGCAGCCGGCACTGCGCCGCTGGGGCGTGGCCGTGGCCATGCTGCTGCTGCCGCTGTTCATGCTTGCCACCACCGCCGCACTGGCACTGACGTTCGGCCTGGTCGCAGCCGTGGCGGCCAAGGGCGCCGAGACGAGCCTGCGCTACTCCGCGGAACGCGCGGCCCGCGAGATCCTGTACGTGCCGGTACGCCCGGACATCAAGCTGCAGGCCAAGGCGTGGATCGACATTGCCATCGAGAAGGGCATCGGCAAGGTCCTGTCCGCAGTGCTCATCATGCTGCTGCTCACGGTCATGGACTATCAGGACGTGGCGTGGGTGGCCGCCGGCCTGGCTGCGGCATGGGTCGGCCTGGCGCTGGCGCTACGCCGCGAGTACGTGCGCACGCTGGCCACGTCCATCGAGGGCCGCTTCGCCAGCCTGCACGGTCTGTTCGCGTCACTCGTGAATGCCAGCACAGTGCCGGTCCTGCGCCGGGAGCTGGCCGAGGGCGCGCCGCTGCGCGCGGCGTTTGCACTCGAAATGCTGGACCAGGCGAAGCCCGGCGACCTGCGACCCGTAGCGGCTGAGCTGAACGCGCTGGCGAGCCATGATCGCGCGGAGATCCGGCACCGGGCGCTGGCGCAGCTGGGCCGGGCGCCGGAGCTGGCGGATCCGGAGCTGCTGCGCAACCGGCTGTACGATGATGACGAGTCGGTTCGGGAGCTGGCCGTACGCGTAATGGTCGCAGCCAGCGGCAGGGACGCGGCCGCCGTGCTCAATGCGTTGCTGCGCGACGATTCCGCCGCCGTCCGTACCGCCGCGCTGCGCTGCGTCGCAGCCAATGGCAATACTGCCGTGTTCCGCGCGGCCGGCCGCGCCTTCGTGCAGTCGCGCTGGGATTCGGGCGATCGCGGCACTGCTGACAGTCGGACTGAACTGGCCCTCGCCGCCGGCAGCCTGCGCGGCGACGCGGATGCGGCGCAATACCTGGCCCCGTTTCTGGATGATGACGACGCTGGCGTCCGCGCCACCGCCCTCCGGAGTGCCGGCCTGCTCGGCCGGGCCGACTGCTGTCCCCGCATGATCGCCGCACTGGCGGATCCGGCGACGCGGGACGCTGCACGCGAGGGGCTCGTGAGCATCGGCGCGCCGGCCGTCGAGGCGATGTCGGCCACGCTGCTGGACCCTGCGGCCTGCGCATCGGTGCGCCGGCTGATCCCCTCGATCATGGCCCGCATCCCTGCGCAGCAGACGGTGGACGCGCTTCTGCACCTCGTGCTCGCGCCGGAAACCGACCAGTTGCTGGACTACCGCACGTTGAAGGCGTTGAGCAAGCTGCGGGCGCGCAGGCAGGACCTGGTCTTCGACGCGGCGCTGGTCTGGAGCGTCGCGGACCGCGAGGCGGACCACGCGGCCCGGTACATGGGTGTGCGCGCCGGTATCCAGGCGACGCACGACGGCGGCCCCGGAGCCCTGCTGCCCGCGGCCCTCGACGACGGCGTCCGCGAGCGTCGCGAAGGGGTGTTCCGCTGCCTCGGACTGCTGCACGATCCTGCCGCCGCGATGGCCGCGTTTACGGCCGTGACGGGTCGCAACCCCCGTGACCGGGGCAATGCCCTGGAATGGATCGAACAGGTTGTCGGCAGCGCACGCAGCAGGCGCCTCGCCGCCGTCCTCGAACCGGGCCCGCTGGACGTGATTCCCCTGCCGGCTGCAACGCTGGCCAACGACGGTGACGCGTGGATCGCGCACCTCGCACGCATGACCGTCAACCCCACGGAGGAGGGCATGGAGCTCATCGAGAAGGTGTTCCTTCTTCAGCAGGTGGACCTGCTGCACGGCATGCGCGGCGCGCACCTGGCTCTACTGGCCGCCATCAGCGACGAGGTGGACGTTGACGCTGACACGATCCTGCTGCACCCGGATCAGCCGCCTGCCGCCATGTACGTCGTGACACGCGGTACCGTCGAACTGCGCGGCGCCGGCGAACGCATGGTCGTCGAACGGGACGGCGCGTTCGGCACCTGGGCGCTCATCGACAACGAGCCCAGCCCCCTGGAGGCCCGTGCACTGGAACGGACGGGCCTGATGCGGATTACCCGCACCGACTTTCACGACCTGCTGGAGGACCATTCCGAGATCGCGGTCGGCCTGCTGCAGGGTCTCGCCCGCCGCGTCCGTGAGCTGGTGGCATGACCATGCAGAACACGGTGATGGTGGTGGATGACGAGGTCATGGTGACTGCTGCGCTCCGCAGCTTCCTCGAGCTCGAGACGTCGTACCGCGTGCTCGGCTACACGTCGGCTCGTGCGGCGCTGGACGCACTGCAGACGGAGTCCGTGGACGTGATCGTGGCGGACTTCATGATGCCGGAGATGGACGGCATTACGTTCCTGAAGGCCGCGCGGGACAGTCGCCCGCTGACCTCCCGCGTGCTGCTGACCGGCTACGCGGACAAGGAGAACGCCATCCGCGCCATCAACGATGCAGGGCTCTACTACTACCTGGAGAAGCCGTGGAACAACGATCACCTCAGACTGGTCATCCGCAACGGCATTGAACGGTCCTCGCTGTTCAATGAACTGGACAGCCGCGTTGCGGCGCTGGAGAGCGCACACATGGAGCTGCACGGCGTGCGACGCAGGCTGTTGCAGGCCTTCCGGTGAGGAGCGACGCTCCGGCGGACGCCGGCTTCGACGACCCCCTGGCGGACCGGGTGAACGAGGCCAGGCTGGCGACGCTCGGCCTGCTCGTCGCCGGGCTGGTCCACGAGATCAACACGCCGCTCGGCGCCATCAACAGCAACCACGACGTGCTGCGCCGCGCGCTGGGCAAGCTGCAGGACATCCTTGCTGATGAGGTGGTGGAGCCCCACGAGCTGGACGAGGTCCGCCGCATCGTGCGGGCGGTTGACGGGATTCTGCGCGTCAACGACCTTGCGGTCGAGAGGATGCGCGGACTGGTCAGCAACCTGCGCAACTTCGGCCGTATCGACGGCTCCGGGACGGACATGGCAGACCTGCACGAAGGAATCGACAGCACCCTCGCCATCCTGGCGCACGAGCTGCGGCCGATCTCCGTTGTGAAGGAGTTCGGCGAGCTGCCGCGCGTGCCGTGCCGGCCGCAGCAGGTGAACCAGGTCTTCATGAACCTGCTCATGAATGCGCGTCAGGCCACGCCCGACGGCGGGAGCATCACCATCCGCACCGCCCGGCTGGGCGACGCCGTACAGGTGCAGATCAGCGACACGGGCGCCGGCATTCCGTCCGGGCAGCTCGGCCGCATCTTCGAGCCCGGATTCACCACCCGCGACGGACGCATTGGCATGGGGCTGGGCCTGGCCATCTGCAGGCAGATCGTGGACCGCCACGGCGGCCGGCTGCACGCGGCCAGCGAGCCGGGCCGCGGTGCAACGTTCACGCTGCACCTGCCCCTCGTCCAGCCGCCGCGCATTGAAGAAACCGTCCAACGCTCCCCTGACCGAACGGAGGCCAGCCATGACGAAGCGAATTCCGACACGCGCTGATCCATGCCGGCGGCGGTTGACCGCCCTGGCGCTGGCCACTTACCTGGTCACGGCCGGTGTCGCGCCGGCCGCGCCGGCCCACGCGCAGGACGGCAACGTGGTGCTGCCGGTGCGGGAAATCGAGTCGCGCCTTCAGGAGCAGCCGTTCCGCATTCTCGACTGGCGCGGGTCGCGGAAGCCGGAGGATCGAACGCAGCGCGCCGCGCTGGCATACGAGGACAGCCTGATCCTGCTGGCGAAATGGGCGAACGCGCCGACGAACGCGTCGGTCTACAACAACGAGCCCCGCTACGAGGTGGCGGCCTACCTGATCCAGCGCCTCTTCCTGGACGAGCCGGACTATGTGGTGCCCCCCACCGTCGTGCGGTCCGTGCCGCTGAGCATGATGGCGGAGCAGATGCGCGATGCCCGGCCCACGTTCCGGGAGGCGCCGGCCTCCGTGCTGGTGACATTGCAGTACTGGCTGTGGGGCGTTACAGACCGTGACTTCTGGGACGACCGTCGCGCCCGGACCGATTCGGTGTACGCCCGGCACATCGGCAACTTCAACGCCCTGACCGTGGTGATCCGTCACAGTGACGCGAACCGCGGCAACTACCTGATCTCGGAGGACAGCACCAACCCACGTGTCTTCGCGGTGGACAACGGTGTGTCGTTCGCGTCCGCCGACAGCGACCGCGGGTACGAATGGCGGGAACTGCGGGTGCAGCGGCTGCCCCGTCGCACGGTGGAGCGCCTGGAGACGGTGACGCGGCAGCAACTCGACGATCTGCTGGGAGTCATCGCCGAGTTCGAGGTCCGGGATGGCGAACTCATCGCGGTCCCGCCCGGACCGAACCTTTCACCGAACCGCGGCGTAAGACGTACGGCCGAGCGCATTCAACTGGGGCTCACGAGCCGCGAGATCCGCGCCATCGAACTACGCATACGGGACCTTCTACGGCAGGCGAATGGACACCGCATCGAACTGTTCTGACACACGGCCGTGCCGTCGTGCACTGCCCCTGCCCATGGCAGCAATCACCGCCGTGGCCGCGGCGGTATTCGTCAGCGCGACAGCTGTCACCACGACCTCCGTCAGCACGACCTCCGTCAGCGCGACCTCCGTCAGCGCGACAGCCGTCAACGCGACGAACGC
>JAGTUV010000132.1 GCA_018224305.1 Gemmatimonadota bacterium | reverse complement strand
CATCCACCGTTCGACGATCGTGCAGGTCGATCGGATCCGCGAGCTGGAGCCGCTGTTTCAGGGTGATTATGTCGTTGTCCTCGCAGACACGACGCGCCTCACGTCCAGTCGAGGGTATCGGGAACGGTTGCAGGAGTTGTTGCAGAGTTCGCGCTAGCAGAAGAACACGCCGCTTGCGCCGCTTTGCAGCCGCGCCGGGTCCGTTCGCCCCATTCGCCCGGGCACCCGGGAGGGACATGACAGCACTTCGCACGCTTACGATCGCTGCCGCCACCTCGGTGCTCACGCTCCTCCCGTCCTCCGTCCTGGCCCAGGAGCCGGCTGTCGCTCCTGACTCCGTCCCGGCCGCTGCCCGGATCATTGCCCGGTACCACGAAGCCGTCGGCGCGGCAGCGTTGGCCGCTGTCCAGTCGATTCATTCGGTGGGCGACCTCGCCATTCCCGCCGCCGGCGTCACGGGCACGCTCGAGATCTGGCAGGGCCGTCCCAACCGCACGACCATGGTGGCGTCCGTGCCCGGATACGGCGAAGTCCGGACGGGCCACACCGGACAGAATGGCTGGGTCCTCGATCCCATTGAGGGGGCACGACTGCTGGCTGGCCCGGAAGGCGCACAGGCGGACGATGATGCCCACTTCGACTCGCACCTCCGCCCCTCCGCTCTCGTGGATTCCATGAGGACGGTCGAGCGAACGACCCTCGCCGGCTACGATTGCTACAAGGTGCAGACTGCCTGGAAGACAGGCCGGGAAACGAGCGACTGCTACAGCGTCGAAACCGGTCTGCTCGTAGGTTCTGTTCGGACCCACCACGCCAGTACGGGTCCTGCTCAGGCGCTCATCCTCTACGAGGAGTACCGGGAGTATGGCCAGATCCGCCTGCCGAGCCGCATCACCACGCAGGTCAACGGCATCGACCAGGTCATCACCCTGCGCAGCGTGACGTTCGATTCGGTGCCGGACTCCGCATTCACACCTCCAGCCTCGATCCGGGCCCTGACCGGCAGCTGATCCCGCCCAGCCAGAGATCGACGCAGGCCACCGACCCCGCCTGATGCCGCCAATAACGCAGTGAAGTGAGCATAGTTTGCGAGAAGCCGCGACAAAGTTGCGCGATCGCTCTCCGGTTCATGAATGAGCGGGTGCCGACGGCGTCGCACACTCTCGTCAGAAGTGCCGTAAGTCACCTTATATCAACGATTTGCATGTATGAGTGAACATGAACGTGCTGTAATTGCATGTTCACGATTCTGTAATGCTCGCGCCCCTAGATTTCATTCAGATTCAAAGCGGCAAAGCGCCGCACTACAGTCCCGGGCAACGGGATGGACACAGCGAGGGCTCGGGAGAGCCCGGACCCTTGAGGAGGAAACATGATCAGGAAGATGATGCTGACGGCGGTGGCGATGCTGGTACTGCCGGTGATGGCGAGCGCGCAGACCGTCACAGCGACAGCAACGGTGAGCCAGTTCGCGGAAGTAGCCGGAGACGTCACACTGGCGTTCGGTACGCTGAGCGCTACGGTGGACAACGTGATCGATGCAGCAGACGGTTCGGTCACGACGACGGTGAGCTACAACCACGACGTCGATGTGACGTTCACCGGTGTGCCGTCAATTCTGACGGGCACGGGCGGAACCCTTGCGATCAGTCTGATGTGCGCCACGCAGGAAGGCGCTACGTGGTCGACAGCGGTCGCATGCGATGGCGCATCACTTCCTCTGGATGTGGGCTCGGCGCTGACCGTGGCGACTCTCGGCTTCGGCGGGACCATCCTCGCAGCGGATGTCGCGAATGCGCCGGCAGGTGACTACAGCGCCACGTTCGACATAACCGTAACGGCGCGCTGATGCGCCGCGCTGCCGGTCGGCGCACTGACGAGGGTGCGTCGACCGGCGGCACCTGCCACATTGGATGGAACGGAGTGTACGAGATGAGACCACGAACCATGCAGGCGATGCTGGTGGCGCTTGCGGCGCTCGTGGTCTCGTTCGCGGGCCCGGGTGCCGCGAACGGCCAGGTGCTGGTCATACAGGAACGGGATCTGGAGTTCGGCATGCTGACACCGGGGTTACAGACTACGGTCGCGCCGACGGACCTGGTCCGCAGTGCACAACTCAGGATCGAGGGCCGCGGAAACTATCAGGTGTCGTTCCAGCTGCCGGCGGCTCTGACGGCGCCAGGCGGCGCGCAGATTCCGCTGACGTTCGGTGCGGGAGACGGCCGTGTGACGATCAGGCAGAAGATCACGACGTTCGACCCGAACGACGTGGTAACGTTCCGGGTCAACCCGGCCGAGCGCGAGGCGCAGATCAATCTTGGGGGGCGCGCGCAGCCGGCGCCGGGTCAGCGGGCTGGAGTCTACACAGCGACGATCGTGATGATGGTCGTTCAGACGGGAACATGAAGGGGATATCAATGAGCGTCAGGACCAGTTTGGGAGTTCAGCGGAGGTCGCGCCGGCGTGTAATCGTGGCGGCGGCTGTCGTCCTGGGTACGCTCGGCGCGGGCGCAGCGGCGCTGCGGGCAGTGTCGGTCAGCCCGATGTCCGTCTTCATGAGTCACACCAGCAGGACGGCCACGATCACGTTGTACAATCCGAATCCGCTGCCGGAGGAGATCGAGATCTCCTTTGCTTTCGGCTATCCGCAATCAGACAGCGCGGGCGGAGTGTCCGTTCCGCTTTCGGACATTGCGCCGGCCGGCGAGCCATCGGCCGTGCCATGGCTGCGCGCATTTCCGCGCCGGCTCGTGCTCGAGCCGGGTCAGCAGCAGGTCGTGCGAATTCTGGCGCAGCCGCCGGCTGGACTCGAGGACGGCGAGTACTGGTCACGGGTTCTGGTGATCGCTACGGGCGGTCGTCCTCCCGTGGAGCAGCAGGTGCAGCCGGACGTGCGCGTTGCCATCACCATGCGTACAATCATTGTCGCATCGCTGAACTACCGTAAGGGCCGGCTGTCGACCGGCATCGAGATGACGGATGGCAATGCGGTGCGCACGGCGGATGGCATCCAGGTGACGCTCGACATGGCACGTCGGGGCGAAGCCGCGTATCTCGGCCGGATCCGGCTCGAGCTGCTCGACGCGGCCGGCCGGGTCGTGCATGAGGAAGAGGATGTCATGTCCGTGTACCGCACGCTGCGACGCAGGTTCACCATGCCCGGCATGGAAAACGTCACGCGCGTGCGCTATACGCTCGAGACCGAACGGCCCGAGCTCGGGCAGGCAAACATCATCAGGGCGCCCGCGGTCAGCGGCACACTTGATGTGAGGTGATGATGCGGTTCCGGTCGGTCCTGTTCGCCTTCGTGCTGCCTTTCATCGGCGGGCCGCTGTCCAGTGGCACGCCGGTGTTCAGCAGCCTGCCGTGGTTCAGCAGCGTGCCGCTTGCCGCGCAGCAGTTGAACCTCGTGGCGAACGTGCCTGTGCGCTCACCGACCGGCGCGGGAACGCGCAACCTCACGTTCGGCACCGTCACACCGATTGTCGGCACCACACAGTTGGTGAACGTCGCCGCCGCAGCGCTACAGTCGGGCGAGTTCCGCTTCGACCTCACCAGCCTGCGCGGCCTGGAGTTTTCGCTCACCCTGCCGACCGTACTCACGGGTCCGGCCGGATCGAGCCTCGCCGTGTCGTTCGCCGGGACGCAGTACGGCGAATACTGTGTCTCCTCCGGTGGCGCGCCATGTACAGCCACGGCATTCGACCCGGCCGCCGCCGCCGCCATCCGCATATGCGCGCAGACCCTTGGTAGCGGCAACTGTCATCCCAACCGCGTGTACGCGGCAGGAAGTGATGTGGCGATCAACGTGGGCGGATCGCTCAGCGTCCCGCCCACTGCACGCGCGGGCGTATACACGGCAACCATCACGCTGAACATCGTTCAGGTCTACTGACGTGAGTCGGGCATCACGCGGCGCGCTGCGCCGGTCGGCGCGATTCCGATCGGCGCTTCTTTTTTTCGCCGCAGCATTGATGCTGCCCGTCAGCGGCGCCGCCCAGGTCACCACCGCGTACGAAGAGGGCATCGTGGAGGTTGTCGCGGAGCGGCTGCCGCCGCTGCCGCTGGTTGTGCTCGTCGATTCCGCCGGAAGTGTTCTCCTGCCCGTCGAGCACGTCACATACTATCTGGGGTTCGTGACGAGTTGGGACGGGTCGGTATTCAACGTGCCGACTACGGGCGGCGGCAGTGCCCGGATCGACACCGCGTCCAACACCCTCACCGTCGGATCCAGTCCGGTTCAGCTCGCGCCTGCCGAGATCGTGAAGCACGGGCCGCTTCTGTACCTGCGGGCGAGCCGCGTGGCAGAGCTGCTCGAGGCGCGGATCGATATCGACTTCGCGACCCTGACGGTAGCCATCACCCGCGACAACCTGTTCCCCGCGCAGCTGCGCATCGTCGCCGAACAGCGACGCGCCGTCGTGCTGGCAAGGCAGCGGCACCTCGAACGGGGGCTGGACCTCCAGTCCGCACCATACCCGTCAGCGAGCGGAGGAGCGATCGTCGACTGGGATATCGCAACGTACAACATCGATCCAACCCGTCTTACGACGATCCGCACTTTCACCGGAGCCGCTCTGTTCGGCGGGGACTTGACCGGCGGCCTGGCCGTCGATGCCGGCTACGATGCCGGCGACCATATCCGGGACACGACGCTGCGCTATCACCGCGTCATTCCCGGCGGTCGCTACTTCACACAGTTCAGTGTCGGCGATGTACACACGACGGGCCTCCTGACCCGCTTCGTCCGCGGCGCCGAGTTCAGCAATCGCCCCTTCCTGCGCAGCGCCGAGTTGAGCGAAGTCCTCGTCCAGCCCGATCTGCCCGCCGGCTGGGAGTACGAGGTCTTCCAGGGCAATCAGCTGCTCGGCTACTCCGACGTCGGATCGTTCGATCCCGTATCGGTTCCACTTCGTGCGGGCACCACTCCCGTGCAGGTGCGGATGTACGGGCCCGCGGGCGAGGAAGTGGTGACGACCTTACTCTATCAGACCCCCGTCTCGCTTCTTCAGCGCGATGACATCGAATATTCCATCGGCGGTGGCGAGTGCTTCTTCTCGTGCGACGCGTTTGCCCATGCCGACGTGCGGTACGGCGCGACGTCGCTCTTCACCGTCGGAGGCGGCATCGAAGTATTCCGTGACTCCGTCGGTTCGCGCATCCGCCCCTACTTCGTCTACAGCATGGCGTCGGGCGTCCGAGCCACGGCCGAACTCACATACATGCCGTTCGAACTTTACTCCGCCAACGTGGCTCTCTTCCCGCGCAACGGATCGCGCGCGAATCTCCGCGGCAGCATCTCCCGACCGGGTTTCGGCCCCATCACCCTCGTCAGCCACAACCGCATGCGGTGGGACGCCGAGGGATTCTGGGATGAGACGATCGAGCGTCATGGATCGCGCTTCTCCCAGCTGCGCTTCGGCGCATCGGCTTCCGGCGGTCTGGGCGATCTCGATCGCTGGCGCGTATCGTCACTCGGCAGCTTCAGCCGCGGGTTCGTCGAAGCCCGCTATGACCATGACAACGACGTAGCCCGCGCTCATCTGCTGAGCGGCAGGGCGGCCATCTACGTGCCGGTCAGGATTCGCTCGCGCACCCTGCGCCCGCTCATCAACGGCGCCATCGGGGTCGGCGACAATGGCGTGCGTCTCGCCGAGACAGGGCTGTCGATCCAGCCCCGCACGAACGCAGTCATCACTGCGGGCGTGCAGTGGCAGCGCGGCTACTCGCGACCGACCCTCTCTCTCGGCTATTCCGCCCGCACGGGTTCTGTGAAGTCCGCGCTCCGGGCAGTGTCCAGTGCGAGCGGCGTCGCTTCCAGCTCGTTCAGGGTCAGCGGCAGTACCGCCTTCGCACGTGACGGGTCCGTCACCACCCAACCGATGGCCCGCACCGGCTACGCGGGATTGCACGGCGTCGTATTCGTCGATCAGGACGCTGACGGCGTATTCTCCGCCGGCGATGAGACCGTCTCCGATGCGCATATCATCGTCGGCTCCTACCGCACCGCCACGGACGAGAACGGCCGCTTCCGGGTTTGGGGCATGCACCCCTACGAGCCCGTGCCCGTCGCGATCGATTCCGCTCGCACACCCGACCCGAGCCTGATCACCAGCCGCTCCGGAATGGTCGTGCGCCCCACGCCCAACATGGCGCGCCGTTTCGATATCCCCCTCACCCGGACTCGGGAACTCATCGGTACCGTGACCGCATCTCCCGAGGTCGCCACCGTGGCCGGCATCACGATCGAGATCACCGATCTCGACGCAGGTACGACCGTCACTACCGCCACCTTTTCCGATGGCCTCTTCTACGTGAGCCGCATTCGTCCCGGTCGTTACCGTGTCAGCGTCTCGCCGGCGTCTCTCGACGCCCTCGGTGCTGGCGCCGAACCGCAGTCCATGGACGTGATCATCCCCGCAACAGGCGACGACCTCGTCGTCGAACTGCCTCCGGTCCGACTGCACCGCTGACGCCGTACGCGGCTGCGCGACAACCTCCTCCGCTCGTTGTCCGGCATCCAGACAGTGTAAGGTTTCCGGACATCCACAAACGCGTCGCAATTCCCTGATCTGGCCACCCCTTTGCGCCGGGACGGGCCGGACTGATGTCAAGATTCCGGACAGTATCGCCGTGACGGCGGTAGGCCATAAAT
>JAGTUV010000131.1 GCA_018224305.1 Gemmatimonadota bacterium | reverse complement strand
TATTCTTCGGCGAGACGATGTCGGAGTATGCCATTGTCGGCCACACCGCGCGCTCGACCGGCGGGGTGGGGGACATAGGCGGCGCGGCCGCCCCGGTGCCGCACGTTGCGACCGGCGTTCCCCTGTCATCGTTCACCCGCATCGTGGCGTTCGCGTTGCGGTTCCGCGAACAGAACATGCTGTTCGCGCGTGAACTCGGGGACACGAGCCGGCTGCTGTTCCGCCGTTCCGTGGACGAGCGCGTCCAGGAACTCGCGCCGTTCCTGTTGTGGGACGGGGATGCGTTGCCGGTGATCGCGGACGGTCGCATCATCTGGATTCTGGATGGCTACACCGCGTCGTCCAACTTCCCGCTGGCGCGGGCGGACACGCTCGAGGTCGGGGTGCTACGCTACCTGCGTGGCAGCGTGAAGGCGACGGTCGATGCGGTCAGCGGCGAAGTACGCATGTACGCCATCGGCGAGAGCGATCCGATCCTGCGCACGTACCGTCGCATCTTTCCCGATCTGATCCGTGATGAGTCGGAGATGCCGGCGTACGTACGTGACCATCTGCGGTACCCGCCGCTGCTGTTCCGTGTGCAGGCGGATATTCTCGAAGAGTATCATCTCGAACGGCCGGAATCCTTTTTCGCCGGTCAGGATGTGTGGCAGCTGCCGAGCGATCTGACACCACAGCTCGGCGCGCGGCGTATCCCGGGTTACATGATGGCGCCGATGCCCGGTGAATCGCAGCCGGAGTTCCTGCTGCTGAGTGCATTCATCGCGCGCGAGCGCCAGAACCTCACCGGCCTGCTCATCGCGCGGAGCGATCCGCCGCACTACGGCGAGCTCGTGCTGCTCGAGATGCCGCGTGACGATCAGATCAGGGGGCCGTCGCAGATCACATCGATCATCGAGGCAGACCCGATCATCTCGCAGCAGCTGTCGCTGTGGCAGCAGGCGGGCCGCACCGTGCATCGCGGTCAGCTCCGCATGGTGCCCAGCGACAGTTCCATACTCTACATTCAGCCGCTGTTCCTGTCGGCGCAGGACCGCGGTATTCCTCAGCTGCAGCGCGTGATCGTGACCGATGGCACGGCCGTCGCAATGGCGGAGGACCTGCCGGCGGCGGTATCCGCTCTGCTCGGCGAAACATTCGCAGCCGCAGCGGCGGTGTCGGAACAGCGCGCGACGGCGGAGCAGCCCGCGACGGGTCCTGCCCGGGCCGATTGGCGCATGCGTGCTCTCGAGCTGATGCGGGAGGCCGATGCTCGCCTGCGCGAGGGTGATTTCGCCGGCTTCGGCGCTGCCTGGAGCCGCCTGCGCGAGCTGCTCGAGAATCAGCCGCAGGAATGACACTTTTGCTTGCCCCCCAGGGAGGGCGCCCTTATGATTCCGCCCCCCGGTGCAGGCTCGCGGGATGACCGCACGATCGTCGTGGCACTGGGCGGCAACGCGCTCCAGCCCGAGGGCGAGAGCGGTGATATCCACGAGCAGTTCCGGCACACGCGCGAGAGTCTGGGCGCGATCGTGGATCTCGCCGGCAAGAACTGGCACATCGCGATCGTGCACGGCAACGGCCCGCAGATCGGCGACGCGCTCATGCGCGAGGAGTTCGCCCGCTCACAGGTACCGCCGCTGCCCCTCGGTGTCCTCGTCGCCGCGACCGCCGGCTGGATCGGCTACATGATCCAGCAGTCGCTCGAGAACGCGCTGGAGAACGCCGGCGTCCGACGCTCCGTCGTCACCCTGATCACTCAGGTGGTGGTGGACCGGGAGGCAGCGCTCGCGAGGCCGACGAAGCCGATCGGCCGGCCGATGGATGAGGCGCGGGCGCGGGTGCTCGCAGACGAGGACGGCTGGGCCGTCGCAGAGGCGGGCAGCAGCTGGCGCCGCGTGGTGCCTTCGCCGGTGCCGCTCGAGATCGTTGAGGCCGACCAGATACGACGGCTGGTCGACGACGATGTGATCGTCATCGCCGCGGGCGGCGGCGGAACGCCGGTGTATCGGGATCCGGTGCTGCGGCTCGAAGGTGTGAACGCGGTGATCGACAAGGATCGTGCGGCTGAGGTACTCGCCGCGGGGATCGGCGCAGCCGTACTGCTGATCCTGACCAATGTCGACGGCGTGTATCGCGCGTTCGGCACGCCGCAGCAGGAGTTGCTGCGCCGGCTGAGCGTGGACGAGGCGGACCGGCTCCTCGCCGACGGGGAGTTCGGCGAGGGGAGCATGGGTCCGAAGGTGGAAGCGGCGATCGCGTTCATTCGCAACGGTGGACGGCGTGCGATCATTGGACGTCTGGACCAGGGTCTGGGTGCGGTGCTGGGAGAGGCCGGCACCGTGATCGTACCCTGAATCAACTTCGGCCGGGTCTGTCGGACCCGGCCGAGATCGTGTTTACGGCATTCGGGACAAACATGAACATCCATGAGTATCAGGCGCGCGACATTCTGAGTGCGCACGGTGTGCCGGTGCCTGCGGGCAGCGTCGCAGAGACAGCGGAGGAGGCGGAGCGCATCGCCGCAGGGCTGGGCGGAGTGGTCGTCGTGAAGGCGCAGGTGCATGCCGGCGGTCGTGGCAAGGCGGGCGGCGTCAAGCTGGCGAAGACGGCGGCGGAAGCGAAGGAACATGCGAGCCGCATCATCGGCATGACCATCAAGGACCTGCCGGTGGAGAAGGTGCTCATCGCCCCTGCCGAGGACATTGCATCCGAATCATACGTCGGCATCATCGTGGACCGGTCGTCGAAGCGGGCGGTCTTCATGGTGAGCCGCGAGGGCGGCGTCGATATCGAGGAAGTCGCGGCGACGAATCCCGATGCGATCGTGCGGCTGGCCGTCGATCCGCGCTACGGCCTGCTGCCGTTCCAGGCGTACAATCTTGCCACCGCACTGTATGACGACGTGAAACAGCAGCGCGCTGCGGCGAAGCTCATGCTGCAGCTCTACGCGGCATTCGTGTCGAGCGGCGCGTCGCTCGCGGAGATCAACCCGCTCGTGACGACGCCCGCGGGCGATGTGAAGGCGCTGGACGCGAAGTTCAACATTGACGACAACGAGTTGTTCCGCCTGCCGGATATCGAGGCGCTGCGGGACACGGCCGGCGAGCCGGAAACGGAGATCGCGGCGCGCGCGGCGAATCTCACGTTCATCAAGCTCGATGGCGACATCGGCAACGTCGTCAATGGTGCCGGTCTCGCCATGGCCACCATGGATCTGATCAAGTTCTATGGCGGCGAGCCGGCGAATTTTCTCGACATCGGGGGCTCGTCGAATCCCGAGAAGGTCGTGAATGCGCTGCGCATCATCACGAGCGATCCCAACGTGAAGGT
>JAGTUV010000130.1 GCA_018224305.1 Gemmatimonadota bacterium | reverse complement strand
GGCTGCCGCGTTGTTCGCCGGCGCGGGCGGCCTGGAAATCATCGAGCGCATTGTGGCGGGCTCGGCGGATCGCCTGGCGGCCGGCGGGCTGCTGGCGCTGGAGATCGGGGCCGGGCAGGGCGCGGACGTGCTGGCACTGCTGGATACGACTGGCCGCTACGTGTCGGCGCGGGTGCAGCGGGACCTGGCCGGCCGCGATCGAATGGCGCTGGCCGAGACGCAGTCGTCATAATGAGGGCGCCGGGCGGCAGAACCGGGGTCCATGTAAAACGGGGAGCAGTGCGGGCGGCAACGCCGGCCTGACGAAGATGGAGGTGTGATGACGGATGGAATGAAGGAACGCGCGCAGGAACTCGGCCGGCTACTCGGCCAGAGTGACGAATACAAGGCTCTCGGACGTGCCCGGCAGCGGCTGAGCGAGGATCAGGAAGCCGTCAGCGCAATGACGCGGCTCGACGCGCTCGAGCGGGAGATATCGGCGGCGCTGCACAGCGGTCAGGAGCCGGAAGACAACGCGAAGCAGGAGTATGAGCGCATGTTCGGTACGCTGCAGGCATCGCCCTCCTACCAGGGGATCGTGGCGGCGCAGTCGAACTTCGACAAGATACTCCAGCGTGTGAACGAGGAGATCTCGCGCGGGATGGAGTCCGGCGCGCAGTCGCGCATCATCATGCCGTCCTGAGGAGCGCATGGCCCTCGAGTCTTTACGAAGCGGCGTCTACGGAATCATCCGGCCGCTGATCGATGTCCTCGTGCGGCACCGTGTACATCCCAACCTTCTCACGACGCTCGGTTTCGTCTCCACGCTCGGGGCCGGCCTCGCCTTCCATCAGCACGAGGTGCGGCTCGCCGGTTTCCTCGTGCTGCTCGGCGGGTTCTTCGACATCCTGGACGGTCGCGTCGCCAGGCTGACGGGGCTCGGCAGCAAGTTCGGCGCATTCTACGACTCCACGCTCGACCGGATCAGCGAGATCGTCGTCTTCATGGGGATCCTCTCGCTGTACAATGATTACCGGCAGGAACTCGGCGATGTCGGCATGATCTACCTCGTCATGCTGGCCATGGCGGGGTCCCTGATGATCAGCTATACTCGCGCTCGCGCGGAAGCGCTCGGCCTCGACTGTCGGGTCGGGCTCATGCCGCGCGCTGAGCGCGTGGTGCTGATCGGCGCCGCGTCACTCTTCTTCGGCGATGCCTGGAACGGCCTGGCGCTCAAGGGCGTGATCGTGATCCTCGCGGTCCTCACGAACCTGACCGCCATCCAGCGCATCATCTGGGTATACCAGCACGCCCGTGGCGTGCCCCTCGACGAATGACGACGATGCACTTCGCTTTACAGCAGTCAACCCAATCCATTGAGGTCATATGAGCGGCAACGGTGTGAAGCCCGCGCAGGGTAAGCTCGGCGTGCTGCTGCCCGGCATGGGCGCGGTCGCCACCACTTTCATTGCGGGCGTCGAAGCCGTCCGTCGCGGTATTTCGGAGCCGATCGGTTCGCTGACGCAGCTCGCGCACATCAGGCTCGGCAAACGCACGGATGATCGCAATCCGTTCATCAGGGATTTCGTACCGCTGAGCGGTCTCGAGGACCTGGTGTTCGGCGGCTGGGACCCGATTCCCGACAACGCGTACGAAAGCGCGCTGAACGCGGGCGTACTTAACAAGTACGAGCACATCGAGCCGCTCGCGGACTTCCTGAAAGGCATCAAGCCGATGCCCGCGGTATTCGACAACCGCTACGTCACGCGCATCGATGGCACGAACGTGAAGACGGGATCCACGAAGCGCGATCTCGGAGAGCAGCTGCGCCAGGACATTCGTGACTTCAAGGAGCAGCACGGCTGTGACCGGATGGTCATGGTCTGGTGCGCATCTACCGAGATCTTCCTCCAGCCTTCGGACGTGCACATGTCGCTCGAGAAGTTCGAGCAGGCACTCGACGCCGATGATCCCGCCATCGCACCATCGATGATCTATGCGTGGGCCGCGATCATGGAGGGCGTCCCGTTCGCCAATGGCGCACCGAACCTGACCGTGGATTTCCCGGCGATCCAGGACCTCGCGAAGCGTGAGGGCGTCGCGATCTCGGGCAAGGACTTCAAGTCCGGCCAGACGATGATGAAGACCATCCTCGCGCCCGGCCTGAAAGCCCGCATGATCGGGTTGTCCGGATGGTTCAGCACGAACATTCTCGGCAATCGCGATGGCGCGGTGCTGGATGATCCCGATTCGTTCAAGACGAAGGAGGAATCGAAGCTCGGCGTCATCGAGCACATCCTCCAGCCGAAGCTGCATCCGGAGCTGTACGGCAACGTCTACCACAAGGTGCGTATCGAGTACTACCCGCCGCGTGGCGACAACAAGGAAGGGTGGGACAACCTCGACATCTTCGGATGGATGGGCTACCCCATGCAGATCAAGGTCGACTTCCTCTGTCGCGACTCGATCCTGGCGGCGCCGATCGTGCTCGACCTCGCGCTCTTCATGGACCTCGCACAGCGCGCCGGCATGAGTGGCATCCAGGAGTGGCTGTCGTTCTACTTCAAGTCGCCGATGACGGCACCCGGACTCTATCCCGAGCACGACCTGTTCATTCAGCACATGAAGCTCAAGAACACGTTGCGCCACCTCATGGGTGAGGACCAGATCACACATCTGGGTCTCGAGTACTATGAGGATACTGTGGAGGTGTCGTAAGAGGCAGCCTTGCGATGTTCATTGTTTTCGAGGGTGTCGAGGGGTCGGGCAAATCGACGCAGTCCAGACTGCTGTCGGAGTGGATGACACGGGAGGGCATACCGAACGTGCTCACGCGCGAGCCGGGCGGGACGCAGGTGGGCGAGGAGATCCGGCGGGCGCTGCTGCACGGCGGGGACGTGCCGCCGCGCACGGAACTGCTGCTGATGGTGGCAGCGCGGGCGTCATTCGTCGCCCAGGTGGTGCGTCCGGCGCTCGAGCGTGGGGAAATCGTGATCGCGGACCGGTTCGAGTTGTCGTCCTTCGCGTACCAGGGGTATGGACGGGGTCTGCCGCTGGCCGATGTGCGGCGGGTGAATGAATTTGCAACGGACGGACTGAGGCCGGACATCACGATACTTCTTGATGTGGAGCCGCACGAAGGTGCCGCCCGTCGGGAGCGGGCCGGGGCCGCACCGGACCGCATCGAGAAGGCGGGCGACGATTTCCACCATGCCGTGGCCCGGGCATATCGCTTGCTTTCAGAAAGTGAGCCGGGCGTGGCGGTGATTCGCGGCGATGTTCCGCCGAACATGGTGCAGGCGAGGATCCGGGGGGTGCTGCAGGAGCGGTTTCCAGAAACATTCCCACCCGGACAGGGTTAGATAAGACACGTATTGGCAGGTTTTTACGTCCTGGAGGACGGATGAAGATCAATCGCACGATCATGGCCCCGGTACTCGTCGCGGTAACGGCGATGGCGACGGGCGGCTGGTTCCTGCAGCGCGGCATGGGGCAGGAGCGCAATGTTTACGCGAACGCCCGCCTGTTCGAGGACGTGCTGCGGTTCGTTTCCGAGAGCTTCGTGGACTCGAAGGAGTCATCGCAACTGTATCAGATGGCGGTGGACGGGATGCTCGAGCAACTGGGCGACCCGCACACATCGCTGATGCTGGCCAAGGACTACGAGCGACTGCGGCTCCAGACGCAGGGCGAGTATGGCGGCATTGGTGTGTCGATCGACAGGCGCGGCGGCTGGATCACGGTCATCAGCCCGCTGCCGGGCACGCCGGGCATGCGGGCGGGTCTGCAGGCAGGCGACCAGATCATCGAGGTGGACGGCGAGTCGACGCGGGACTGGGACACCGACCTGGCTGTGAGCAAGCTGCGCGGCCCGAAGGGCAGTCCGGTCAACATCATGATTGCGCGGGGTGGTCTCGATCAGCCGATTCCGATCCGCATCGTTCGTGAGGAGATCCAGATCCAGGCGGTGCCGGCAGCCTATATGATGGAGGGCAACGTCGGCTACGTGGAACTGACGTCGTTCAGCGAGAGCTCGACGACGGAACTGCGCGACGCGATCCGCGGACTGCGTTCCGAGGGAGCACGTGGCGTGATCCTCGACCTGCGCGGCAATCCCGGCGGCCTCCTGGATCAGGGCGTGACGGTGGCCGACCTGTTCCTGGAGCGGGGCCAGACAGTGGTCGAGACGAAGGGCCGTTCGGCGAATCAGAATCAGCGTACGGCGGCGCGCACTGCGGACCAGTTCCCGGGTCTGCCGGTGGTGGTGCTCGTCGGACCGCAGAGCGCGTCGGCATCGGAGATCGTCGCGGGCGCTTTGCAGGACCATGACCGCGCACTCGTGGTCGGACGCACGACATACGGCAAGGGGTCGGTGCAGTCGCTCTATCCGCTCGAGAACAACAACTGGCTGAAGATCACGACGGCGCGGTGGTACACACCGGTAGGCCGGAGCATTCAGAAGCCGTACGGCATCGACGCGCATCTGGTGGAGGAAGATGTCGGTGACGAGGTGGCGTCGGACTCGACGGAGAAGCCTGCGTACGAGACGGACTCCGGCCGGACGGTATACGGCGGTGGCGGCATCCACCCGGACCTGGTGCTGGCGCCGGATACGACCACGCTGGACGAACGACTGTTCGTGCAGGCGATGCAGCAGAACTTCCAGGATTACATCAATGCGCGACTGAGCTTCGCCGTCGCGTACCTGCGCACGACGCCGAACCTGCGACCGGGCTTCGAGGTGACGCCGGCGATGCTGGACCGCTTCTACGATGCGATAACCGCGGCGGGCGTTGAAGTGGAGCGTGGACTCTACGACAACGCAGCGCGCTGGGTCGGCAACGACCTCGGAGTCGAGATTGCGTATTCGAAGTGGGGCCAGCAGGCGGCACGGCAGCGCACGAACGCGAACGATCCGCAGGTTGCTGCTGCGGTCGATCTGCTGCGGCGTGCGTCCACACCGGAGTCGTTGTTCGCGCTGGCGCAGAACGCGGGGGCCGTCGGTATCACGACGCCGCCGCCGCTGACTCCAGCCGTGCGCTGAGCGGAGGCGATACGCGAGCCTGATGACTGCCGCGGCGCTGCTTGCGCTCATCATCGTCGGGTTCGCAGTCGGATTCCTCGCCGGACTCGTCGGTATCGGAGGAGGGGTACTCATCGTGCCCTTCCTCTATTTCTTTTACGCCCATGCCGCGTGGAGCGGCGTCAGTATCCCCCCCTCGCTGCATGTGACGGTGGCGCACGCCACGAGCCTGTTCATCATCATTCCGACAGCGGTGGCCGGGACCGCGACGTATGCACGCAACGGGCTCGTAGCATGGCGGACGGCGCTGCCGGTCGCGGCGTTCTCCATGCTGCTCGCCGCGGCAGCCGCCGTGCTCGCTGCGCGCATGCCGCCGGAGCTGCTGAAGGTAGCGTTCGGTACGTTTTTGATCTTCACGGGAATCCAGCTCCTGACACGCCGCGCGTCGCAGGTGAGCGGGCCGCCGCGCACGCATCTGGTCGCGGCAGCGGCGACGGGCGCGCTGGTCGGCATCTTCTCCGCGCTGCTCGGTGTCGGCGGCGGGCTGGTGGCGATTCCGATGCTCATGTACATCGTCCGGCTGGATATCCGCCACATCGCGGCCACATCGCTGGCGATAGTGGCGTTCGCTGCGACAGCCGGGACGCTGGCCTACATGTTCACCGGTGCTGATACGGCCGGGCTGCCCCCGGGTAGCATCGGCTATGTAGATGTTGCGGCTGCACTGCCGATGCTGCCGGGTGCCGTGCTCGCCGCGCGGTGGGGTGCACGAGTGAACCAGCGCCTCGACGCGAGGCGGCTTCGCTGGATCTTCGCCGTGCTGTTCGCGGGGGTCGGTGCCACCCTCGTGATCCGCAACCTCCCTCTCCTGCTGAACGGGTGAACTCCATCAGCGCGCGCACGAGCGAGGAGCGGCCCGCGGTTTCACCTGCGGTGGCGCTCATCGTGGCGGTATTGGCGATCAGCTGGGGCGGCCCGCTGGTACGATTCGCATCGGCACCGGCGATTGCGGTGTCCGCGTGGCGGTTGCTGCTGGCGGTGGCGTTCATCGGAGTGGTCCTGCTGGTCCGAAGGACGCCCATGCCGCGGCTGTCGGGGCGTGAGTGGCTCTTCGCCTGCGCGGCGGCCCTGTTCCTGGCCCTGCACTTCTGGAGCTGGATCGCGTCGATCGACCTGACCACCATCTCCAGTTCCGTCGTGCTGGTATCCACGCAGCCGGTGTTCGTAGCGCTGCTCTCCGGCGTCTTTCTCGCGGAGCGCGCGACGCGCCGGCAATGGCTGGGCATCGCAGTGGCAGTCGCCGGTACGGTGGTGATCGCGTGGGGCGATTTCGGTCTCGGTGCCCGCGCCATCCTGGGCGATGCCCTCGCGCTCGCCGGCGCCGTGTTCGTTTCGATTTACTACGTCATCGGCCGGCGGCTTCGGCCTGGAATGGACCTGTGGTGGTACATCTTCATCATCTATGGAATCGCCGCGCTGGTGCTCGTGCTGGCGATCGCGGCCATGCCGGGCGTACCGCTCACCGGGTTCCCGGCGCGGGACTGGCTGGTGTTTGCGGCACTGGCGGCCGGTCCCATGATGCTCGGACACACAGCGGTGAACTACGCGCTGCGCTACGTTCGCGCCTATCTGGCAAACCTGGCCCTGCTCGGCGAGCCGATCGGCGCCACTCTCATTGCGTGGCTCCTGCCGGCGATCGCCGAAGTGCCCGGCCCGCAGACCGTGGTCGGGGGCGCACTCATTCTGGGCGGCATTGCCGTGACCGTAGTCAGACGACAGCCGGCAGAGGCCCGGCCGGTAAACGCATGAGATGTCCCCGCCCAGCCATGGCCAGCGAGCCTTCCGTGAAGGACATTGGGAGGGCACAGTGAGCCGGGGGACTGCGCACGTCGAAGTGTTGCGGGGCGGGTTCGTGGAATCGGTGCATCGAGTGAGTGTGGCTGTCGTGGACTCCACGGGCTCGATGCGCGCCCGCGCTGGCAGTCCGGAAGGTGCGGTATTCGCGCGGTCGGCGGTCAAGCCGGTGCAGGCGGTACCGCTGGTGACGGATGGGGGAGCGGATCAGTTCGGATGGGGTGCACCGGAGCTTGCAATGATGTGTGCGTCGCACAGCGGCGAGGCGCGGCACGTCGATATTGCGCGGCGTATGCTGTCGAGCCTGGGCCTCGACGAGGACGTGCTGGCGTGCGGCGCCCATGCGCCGTTCAATGCGTCCGCCGCCCGCGACCTGCGTGAGCGGGGCGAGCGGCCGAGTCGTCTGCACAACAACTGCTCGGGCAAGCATGCGGGCATGCTGGCGCTCGCAGCCACACACGGCTGGCCGTTGCGCGGCTATCACGAGGCGGAGCACCCGGTGCAGTTGCGCATGCTGCAGGAGATCTCGCGCTGGAGCGATATCGGCACGGATCGCATCGCTGTAGCGGTCGACGGCTGCGGCGTCGCGACGTTCATGCTGCCCCTGAGCGCCCTCGCGCTTACATTTGCCCGGCTCGCAATCGCCGGGCG
>JAGTUV010000129.1 GCA_018224305.1 Gemmatimonadota bacterium | reverse complement strand
GGGCGTGGCGGGTGTTGCTGGCGAGTGGAGCAACGCACCCGTGCCGGCAGCGGCGGTGGGGCCCGCTGCGGCCGACGAGGATGCTGCCGCTGACGCCGCCGCCGCATCCGATGTCGGCGGCATGCCCTCCGTCGAGACAGCCTCCGCCGGCACCTCCGACTCGACCTCGTGTCCATCCGCGTCACGACCATGGATGCGGAAGCGATCGCCGCCATCACGCCTGGCCAGTTCGAGCGCGGCCTCCGCAGCGCGGACCAGGTCCGCGGGCGACGTCATGTCCGAGTGGAACGACGCGATGCCCGCGCTCACGGTGGGCACGGCCGCGTCGCCCTCGGCCTCCCGCATCCGTTCCAGCAGACGCGTCGCGAAAATTACCGCTCCCTCGGTCACGGAGCCGCCGAGCACCGAAATGAACTCGTCACCACCGTGACGCGCGCCCAGGTCCATCCGCCGCGTATGCTGTCGCACGATGGACGCGAAGCCGCGCAGCACGGCGTCGCCCGCGGCACGGCCGTAACGGGCGTTGTACTTCGACAGGTCGTCGATGTCGAAGAGGACGATCGTCAGCGGCCGGCCCTTGAGCGCGGCCGCGAACTCCAGCTCGAGGTGAAGCTCCGCCTGGGTGCGGTTCGGCAGACCCGTCGCCTCATCGTTCAACGCCCGCATGTCCGCCGCGGCGTCGAACGGGCCACGTGCGACGCGGTCGCGGAACAGACCGATGCCGAGCGTGATCGCCACGTAGACCACGATGACGGGGAGCAGCAGGTCCGGCACACTGCTGCCGACCAGCTGCGTCATCACGTACGTGATCGTGACGGCCGCCATGCCGAACGCCAGCGCCGTCGCAATGCCGCGCCAGCCGCGCTCGTAGGCCCACAGGAACGCCGGGATGACGAGCAGCAGCCAGGTCAGCGCTTCATAGTCCTGGAGGCTGGCAGGGAAGAGGAACGCGCCGGCGATGGGGATGGCCGCGGCGATCAGCGAGATCACCAGCGCACGCATGAGACCCGATCTGAATGGGTCGACCGGCTCTGTCGTCATGCGTTCGCTCTCTTCGGCAAGAGCTCGTTTCAAGCTCGCGGAAGATGTGGCTCCGCCGAGGCACGCCTGCGGCATAGCCGGATGAGCAAAGATCACAGGAACGACGGAACAGGACAAGTTCTCTGCCGTCTGCGCCCGACCCCGGCCGCCTCCCGGTATCGACAACACCCGCGATCCCGGGTTCCAATCACCCTGCCACGCATGCGACCCCGTCCGATGCAGTTCAGGCCCGAGCAATAGCAATCCCGACCCCGATCGTTGCCTCCGGCTCCGTCCAGCTTGTGCTGAGCGTGCCCGGGCGGTATCCTATTGATAATGGTACCAGTATTGGAAGTACCAGTGTTGGAAGTACCAGATGTGGAAGTACCAGATTGGGAAGTGTTTTGGATCAGACGAGTCACAGGAGAGCCATAATGAAAAAGCCGGTCGATGTAGCCGATCGGGGGCGGGAGTGGGCGGAGCTCGTGCGCCTCTGGGAGCGCGCGCGGCCGGACCTGGTATTCGTGCTGGGACGGCGGCGCGCAGGCAAGAGCCATCTGCTGGCGCGTTTTGCGCGGGATACCGGGGGCATCTACTACCAGTCGACACGGCGAACGGAGCAGGAGCAGCTGTCACGCCTCTCAGCGATCGTGGGCGCACACTTCGGGGACGCGGCACTGCGGCGCGGCGTTGCGTTCCCGGATTGGGAGTCGCTGTTCGGTTACGTGACGGACCGTGCGGCAGGAGCGCCGTTTGTGCTGGTACTGGATGAGTTTCCCTACCTGGCCGACAGCGTTCCGGGCCTCACATCGATCCTGCAATCGCTGTGGGACCATAGCTGGTCGCAGACATCGATGAAGCTGATCCTGAGCGGATCGCACATTACGGCGATGCGGCAGCTCGAGGAGGCGGATCAGCCGCTCTATGGTCGTCGCACGGCGCGCATCGACATACAACCCTTCGACTACTGCGATGCATCCGCATTCATGCCTGCCTACTCGCCGCGTGATCGGCTGCGGGCATACGGCATCTTCGGGGGTCTGCCGGGCCATCTGACGCTCCTGGATCCAGGCGCATCGCTCGAGCAGAACGTGGCGGAGCACATCCTTTCCGCGGAGGGACGCCTGTTCGACGAGGCGCAGCACATGCTGGATGCATTCCTCGGCGATACACAGGTCCATTACTCGGTGATAGAGGCGGTAGCCCACGGAGAAAGGACGTGGCAGGGGATCACAAAGCGCGTAGGCCGCGATGGCGGGTCGCTGAGCCGGGCAATCCAGTGGCTGATCGGCATGCGCATTCTGGAGAGGGTCGTCCCGATCAGCGAGACGAACGCGACGAAGTCGAAGCGCGCCATTTACCGGATCGCGGATCCGTACACGGCGTTCTGGCATCGTTTCGCATCCCCGATGATAAGTGCCGGCATGATTGGTCTTTCGCCCGGACGGCAACTCTGGCAACACGAAGTCGCGCCCCGGCTGGATGACTACATGGGCGGCGTATTCGAGAGGGTGTGTCGTGATTTCATGCGTCGCGCGGAAGGGCTGCCGTTTGCTCCGATGCGGGTGGGCGAGTGGTGGGATGCGGGCTCGCGCAACGAGGTCGACGTAGTGGCCACGGGGGCGGGCGGGCGGCTGCTGCTCGGGGAGTGCAAGTGGGGCATCGTCGGCACGTCAGACGTGAAACGACTCCGCGACCGCGCAGACGCGGTGGCGGCTGAGCTCAGGGGAATTCGCGACATCAGGTTTGCGATCTTCTCCGCCCGTGGCGTCACGCCCGACGTTCAGGCGGAGATCGAGGAGGGCGAGCTCCTGCATTTCACGGCGGCGGACCTGTACGACCTCGCGGCCTCTACCTGACCTTCCCTGCTGCCGGACGTGCGTCAGCTCGAGGATTGCTGCGTGCCGCCGCGAACACTCGTGTCGGGCGCCACATCATCCCGTCCTGCGAAGGCCACCATCCGATCAACCGACCTG
>JAGTUV010000128.1 GCA_018224305.1 Gemmatimonadota bacterium | reverse complement strand
GAGAACGGTTTCGAGCCGAAGTACGTGACGATCCGCGGCAAGGGCAAGATCATTCAGGATCTCCGCCGCGACGCCGATGGCGTTGATGACGTGATACTCGCGACCGACCCGGACCGTGAAGGCGAGGCGATCGCGTGGCACGTCGCCGATCAGCTTGGTTACGAGGAGGGCAACGGCGGCCGCTTCCGTCGCGTGCTCTTCCACGAGATCACGAAGGACGCCATCAACAAGGCGCTCGCTCAGCCGCTCACGCTCGACATGCGCAAGGTCGAAGCGCAGCAGGCCCGTCGCATCCTCGACCGCCTCGTCGGCTATCAGGTCAGCCCGCTACTGTGGAAGCCCATTCGGCCGGGGCTCTCCGCAGGCCGCGTCCAGACCGTCGCTCTTCGGCTGATCACGGAACGCGAAGCGGAGATCCGGGCATTCGTCGCCGAGGAATACTGGTCGGTTACGGCTCTGCTCGAGAAGGACGGCAAGCAGTTCGAGGCGAAGCTCCATCACATCGACGGCAAGGCCTTCAAGCTCGAGAACGAGACCAGCGCGATGACCGCGCTGAACGATGTGACCGGTGTCCCGTTCATCATCACCGAGCTGAAGCGCAGGCAGCGACTCAAGAATCCGCCGCCGCCGTTCACCACATCGACACTTCAGCAGGAGGCCGCCAAGCGACTCGGCTTCACCGCGCAGCGCACGATGCGCACGGCGCAGCAATTGTACGAAGGTATCGATGTCGGCGCGGAAGGATCCGTCGGTCTCATCACGTACATGCGCACCGACTCCACCCGCATCGCGTCGAGTGCCGCCGATGGCGCCCGTGACCTGGTGCGCAGCACGTTCGGCGAGAAATACCTCACCGACAAGCCGAGACTGTGGGGCGGCAAGCAGCAGAAGAGCGCGCAGGATGCGCACGAGGCGATTCGTCCGACGGACGCCATGCGGCGACCCGACCTGTTGAAGCGCCATCTCGATCGCGACCAGCATCGTCTGTACGAACTGATCTGGCTACGCCTCGTAGCCGGCCAGATGGCGTCCGCCATCTTCGACACCACGACGGCCGACTTCGAGCTGACCGCAGCGAACGGTACGAAGTACCTGTTCCGCGCGACGGGGTCGATCATGGTCTTCGACGGCTTTACCCGCCTCTATACCGAGGCGCGCGAGGAGGGCGATCACAAGACCCTCGATGACCTCGCGCCGCTGCCGGAGCTCGCCGAAAAGGACCGTTGCAAGGTGGGGACGATCACGCCCGCGCAGCATTTCACGCAGCCGCCGCCGCGCTTCACGGAGGCGAGCCTGGTCAAGGAACTGGAACGACTCGGCATCGGACGGCCGTCGACGTATGCGCAGATCATCTCCACGCTGACGGACCGCGAGTACGTCCAGCTCGAACAGAAGCGCTTCACGCCCACACCACTCGGCGAGACCGTGGCGATGGTGCTCGTCAAGATATTCCCCGACGTCTTCAGTGTCGGCTTCACCAGTGGCATGGAAGCGGAACTGGACCGTGTCGAGGAAGGCACATTGCAGTGGCAGAAGGTGCTGGAGGACTTCTACGTCCCGTTCCTGCGGCGACTGACCGAAGGCAAGGACAAGGGTGAGGAAATCATCCGCGAGTCCGTTGCGGCCGATGCGGATCCGTGCGCCGAATGCGGGCGTCCAATGGCCGTGCGCTGGAACCGTTACGGCCGCTTCCTCGGCTGCACGGGTTACCCCGAGTGCCGGCACACGCAGTCGCTCGACAACGAGCAGCGCAAGGAACCCGTGCCCACGGGCGAGAAGTGTGAGAAGTGCGGCGCGGAGATGGTCGAGCGAGAGGGTCGCTTCGGGCCCTTCATCGCGTGCAGCAACTATCCCAAATGCAAGCACACGAAGCCGCGCACGATCCCCGGCCTCACATGCCCGCAGTGCAACATCGGCGAGGTCGGCGAGAAGCGCACCCGCCGCGGCAAGTCGTTCTGGGGCTGCACCCGATACCCGGAATGCGACTGGTCGACATGGGACGAGCCCGTGCCGCGGCCCTGCCCGAACTGCGAATCACAGTATCTCGTGCGCAAGAGCACGAAGGCGCGCGGCGACTTCATGCGCTGCCAGAAGTGTTATCACGAGTACACAGTCGCCGAAGACGACTCGCTCGAGCCCGCAGGAGTAGGCTTGCCGACGCCCGCCGAGCGCAGGGCCCGCAAGGACGGCAGTGACGACGGTTCCAGCGGTGGCGGGTTCCGGCGCGGTGCGAAGAAGTCGTTCGGCAGCAAGGACGGCGCGAAAAAGACTGCGACGAAGAAGAGCGCCGCCAGGAAGAGCACTGCCAGGAAGAGCACTGAGAAGACTGCTGCGAAGAAGAGCGCCGCGAAGAAGACTGCCACCAAGGCGAGCGCCGCGAAAGTGGCTGCGGCGAAGAAGAGCCCTGTGAAAAAGACTGCGACGAAGAGCGCTGCAACGAATACTGCAAAGACGTCGACTGCAAAGACGTCGACTGCAAAGAAGTCGACAGCTAAGAAGTCGACGGCAGGGAAGACAACGGCAGGGAAGACAACGGCAGGGAAAGCAACGGCGGGGAAGACGGCAGCACGATCGAAGGAGTAGCGATGGCAGAAGTGCTCGTTGTCGGCGGTGGTCTGGCCGGCTGCGAGGCGGCCTGGCAACTGGCGGAGCGCGGTCACGAGGTCACGCTCCGCGAGATGCGGCCCGTCCGGTCCACGCCTGCCCACCAGACACACCACCTCGCCGAACTGGTCTGCACCAATTCGTTCAAGAGCGAAGACGTCGGTAACGCGCACGGCCTCCTCAAGGCGGAGATGCGCGACCTCGGTTCCATTCTGCTCCAGGCCGCGGATGTGTCGCGCGTACCGGCGGGTCAGGCGCTGGCCGTGGACCGCGACGTTTTTGCGATCGCAATGACCACGCGCATCGACAGCCATCCCCGCATCACTGTGGAACGGGAAGAGACGACGTCGCTGCCGCCGGGCCCGGCCGTGATCGCGACGGGTCCTCTGACGTCGGACGCACTTACTGCCGATATCGGGAAACTCCTCGGCGATGACGGACTCGCGTTCTACGATTCCATCGCCCCCATCATCAGTCATGACTCGATCGATACCGGCATCGCCTTTTATGCATCGCGGTGGGACAAGGGTGGCGACGATGACTATCTGAACTGTCCAATGTCCCGCGAGGAATACGAGGCGTTCATCAGTGAGTTGCGCGCTGCCGACGTGTATCCGGGACACGACTGGGAGAACATTCCCTACTTCGAGGGATGCCTGCCCATCGAGGTGATGGCGGAACGCGGCGTGGACACGCTGCGCTTCGGTCCCATGAAACCGGTCGGCCTGAGGGATCCGCGAACAGGCAGGCGGCCCTGGGCAGTAGTGCAACTCCGGCGGGAGAATCGTTCCGGCGGAATGTGGAACATGGTGGGCTTCCAGACGCGGCTCCGCACGGGGGAGCAGCGTCGGATCTTCCGGTTGATCCCGGGGCTCGCGGATGCCGAGTTCCTGCGCACCGGTTCCATCCACCGCAACACGTACCTGAATTTCCCCGCACGCCTGAACTCGTACGGCGCCGCACCCGCGCGTCCGGACGTGATCTTCGCGGGGCAGTTGACCGGAGTGGAGGGTTACACCGAGTCCGCCGCGTCCGGTATCCTCGCGGGGATCAGCATGGACCGGCTGCTTACGTCGCAGGAACCCGCGCTGCCCCCGCCGACCACGATGCTTGGCGCACTCATGCAATATCTGAGGACCGCCGAGCCGGGCCGGTTCCAGCCGATGAACTCCAACTTCGGTCTGCTCGATCCGCTGCCCGAGCATGTGCGTGACAAGACGCTGCGCCGCGAACGAATGGTGCAGCGCGCGCGTGACGACTTCGCTGCATGGATGGAGTCGTTGACGACGGCGGCGAGTCCGACATGAGCGGAACCGCCTCGACGTCGGCGACGGCGCATCTTCTCGAATACCTGCGCGGCGTCGAACACGGCCGGCAGCTGAGTCCGAACACGGTTACGGCGTATCGGCGTGATCTGTACGAGCTGGCAGCGTTTCTGGACCGGTATTATGACGGCGGCGACTGGAACTGGGACGGTGTCGATCGTCTCGCGCTGCGGGCGTTCCTCGGCGAACTGTCGCGCCGCGGCCTGGCACGTCGCACGATCACCCGGAAGATGTCCGCCGTCCGGAGCTTCTTCCGCTACCTGCACCGTGAGGACGTCGTCGAGGCGAATCCCGCGCGGGCAGTGAGATCGCCCAAGGTCGAGAAGACGCTGCCCTCCTGGCTCACCCGCCTCGAGATCGACCGCATGTTCGATGTCGCGGCGCATGGTTCCGCGGACAACTCGTTCCGCGGCACGCGCGACCACGCCATAGTCGAGTTGTTCTATGCCACCGGGATCCGCCTATCGGAACTGGCAGGCCTGGATCTGGCCAGTGTCGATCTCGTCAGCGAACAGGCCCGCGTGCTCGGCAAGGGCCGCAAGGAGCGCATCGTTCCCATCGGCGGGCCCGCCGTCGCGGCGCTGCGCCGTCACGAGCTGCGCCGCCGCGAGATCATCAACCGTGTGCCGGCCGCCGACCGGAAGGCGCTCTTCCTGTCGGAAAGAGGGAAGCGGCTGTCCACCCGCCAGATCCAGAACATCGTGCGCGGCTTCCTCGACAGAATCGCTGATGATGCAGGACTTTCGACGCACTCGCTCCGCCACTCATTCGCCACCCACCTTCTCGATGCCGGTGCGGACCTGCTGGCCGTCAAGGAACTGCTCGGCCACGTATCGCTCTCGACGACGCGCATCTACACGCATATCGCCAAAGAACGGCTGAAGAGAGTCTACGACGACGCGCATCCGCGGGCGTGAGGGGCGTGTCGCGTTCGACATGCACGCCACTGCGCAGTTCACGGCCGTGATGCGGCAGCCCCGCATGGCCGGGGCTGCCGCATCAGACGGACTATCGGTTGTCTGAAATCTCCATGTCTGCGCTGGACCATATCCGGTCGAAGCGGCGCTGAACTGCAGCAGCCTCATCGGTCCGGCCGAGCGCTCTCAGGCTGCGGGCGAGGCCGTCCAGCGACCAGCCGTTCTCGGGGAAGCGCGCGAGATCCTCGAGGTAGACAGCCTCCGCTTCCGCTGCCCGCCCCATGCCGAGCAGGATCGCACCGAGATCGTGGCGAACCGGAACCGACCACTCGGGCGGCTCCCCGTACACGAAGTTGTCTTCGCGCGCTGCCGCCGAGCGCAGCAACGCCACGGCCTTTTCGGGGGCATTGCGCGCGTGTTCCACGTGGCCGGCCAGCACATCCGCTGCGATCGCCAGCACGTCGCTCACGGAGTTGAACTCCAACCGGGTGTCCACGAGCGCCGGGTGAGCCGCTGCTGCACGCAGTGCTTCAAGTTCCGACATCGCGGCGCGTGCGTCTCCCCGGGCCGCGAATGCACGACCCCGTGCGTAGTGCCAGATCGACAGCGCATACGGCAGATCGTCCGCCGGCGCGGGCACGCCCAGGATCTCATCCCACCGGCTGAACCGCACCCGCATCTGCAAACGTCGCGTTACGTGATTCTGAAGCACGGTCATTCCGGGCGCGCGCAGGACCTCCTCCGGAATGAGCGAGACCATTTTGTCGGCAGCCTCCAGCGACTGCCCGCTGCGCCCGATCATGCTCGCCGCGAACGACAGGAAGTCGTAGTTATGCGGATAGTAGCCCACGGTGTAGATACCGAATGCGGGATTGTGGTCCTGGATGTAGCTCTCATCGGCATGAACCGCGTGCTCGTTGGCACGGATCGCGTCGGCATAGCGACCGACACGGACATAGATGTGACCCGGCATGTGCACCAGGTGTCCGGCACCCGGCATCAGGCCGGCCAGACGCTCCGCCATCGGCACCGCGCGCTGCGGGTCCACTGCCTCCACAGCATGAATGTAGAAGTGGTTGGCGCCCGGGTGATCCGGATTTTTCGACAGTACCGACTCCAGCACGGCCAGTATCTCCGGCGTATCCGCGCGCGGCGATCCGTCCCGGTTCCAGTACTGCCACGGGCTCAGGTCCATCAGCGCCTCGGCATACAGCGCGGCAGCTTCCGGGTCGCCGGGGAACTGCGCAGCGACGGTCTTCATCTCGCGCGCATACAGCGTATCCAGCGCCGCGCGGTCCGCAGGCGGCACTTCGCGATAACGGGTTGCCAGTGCGTCGATCAGGGCACGCTCCTTCGCAGTTGCGTGATCCCGCCGGGCCAGAGCTTCCCGGATGGCGGCGAACGCGGCGACTCCGCTCGCCGAATCCATCGGCATGTTGATGTTGGGCCCATATGCCAGCGCCGTGCCCCAGTAGCACATCGCGCAGTTCGCATCCAGCCGCGCAGCCTCATTGAATGCGCGAATCGCCTCTGCGTGATTGAAGGCATAGTACAGACGGAGCCCCTGGTCGAAATACTGCTGCGCCCCTGGCTCGGATGTGCTCACGGGATACGCGTACGTCCCCAGATTGTCGTACAGAGGCACTCCGCCTTTGGCGGCTTCGGGCTGGGCATGAGCCGTATCACCGGCGTCGCATGCGGCGAG
>JAGTUV010000127.1 GCA_018224305.1 Gemmatimonadota bacterium | reverse complement strand
GCTGGTATGACCGGTATTACGGACCCGCGGTGCTCTCCGTCAATCGCGCCATTCCCACGCGCAAGGACCCCGCGCTGCGCCGGGTCGAGGATTACCTGGTCACGCGGGAGTACCTCCAGATCGTGAGGCGCAAGGGCGACACGATCGCGTTCGTACCGGCTGATGACACGATCTCGAGCGTAGCGCGCGCTCTCGCCCGTTCGGGTGACCGGCACATCATATCACGCGCATCCCGCGTGATGGTCGGTGTGCACTCGCTGCCCGATGACAACGCGCACGTCCGCTTCGATGTCGACATGAGCGACGCTCGCCGGGATGCGGTGCGCGGTGGCGTCCTGTTCGGCGGCTTCGTCGGGCTCGGCACCGGCACCGTCGCAGCGGCGGTGACGGGAGCCCTGTTCCCTGACGTCCTCGGTCAGATCCCGCATTTTCTCGCGTTCGGCGGCGCGATGGCGGGCACGATTGCCGGCGGCGTCTCGATCGCCGCATCGCGCTTCCGCAACCGCGTCTTCGCGGCGAAAATGGAACTGACGGGGCTGCTCGACCGGCTGGAGCGCGGTGACCGTCTCGATCCGCCGCCCGCGCCCTGGCGCCGCAAGCTTCAGCTCCGTCTCTTCGGGGACCGTCGCTGACCCTGTCTCTTCGGGGACCGTCGCTGACCCTGTCTCGTTCCGTCCCGCTCCCGTCTTTCACTCTCACTGCCATTCCCCCATATTGCCCGCGCCAATGAACTGGAGGGGAGATTCATGACGAAGATCCGAACGGTCGGCGTGCTCGGCTGCGGTCTGATGGGAAGCGGGATTGCGGAGATCTCGGCCAAGGCGGGTTACGACACGTGGATTCGTGAGCTGAACGATGACCTGGTCGCGCGCGGCCGCGCGAATGTGGCGAAGAGTCTGGATCGCGCAGTCGAGAAAGGGAAGCTCGACAGCAACGTGCGCGATGAAGTGCTAGGCCGCATGCGGTTCACGACGTCGCTGGAGGAGCTGAAGGACGTCGACATCGTGATCGAGGCGGTGACGGAAGACATCGACATCAAGAACGAGATGTTCGGCGTACTCGATGGCGTGTGCGGCGAGCGGACCATCTTCGCCAGCAACACCAGTTCGCTCACGATCGCGGCCATGGCCGCGGCGACCAACCGGCCACACCGCTTCGTGGGCCTGCACTTCTTCAATCCAGTGCCGGTGATGAAGCTGGTCGAGGTCGTGCGCACGATTGCGGTCGACAAGGACGTGTTCCGCGAGACCTTCGAGTTCGCGAAGACACTCGGCAAAGAGCCGGTCGAGGCGAAGGATACGTCCGGCTTCATCGTGAACCGACTGCTCGTGCCGTACATGCTGGACGCGATCCGCTGTCTCGAGCAGGGGCTCGCGACGACGGAGGACATCGACAAGAGCATGACGCTCGGCACCGGCTATCCCATGGGGCCGTTCACGCTCTGTGACTTTGTCGGCATCGATACGCTCTATTACATCGCCGAGATCATGTTCGAGGAGTTCCGGGAAACCCGCTACGCGCCGCCGCCGCTGCTGCGTCGCATGGTGTCGTTCGGATACTTCGGTCGGAAGACGAAGCGCGGCTTCTACGACTACTCCGGCGAGAAGCCCGTGGCGGTCGATCTCGGCATCTGATCACGTCAGCATTGCAACTGCGCCGCCGCCCGTACAGATTCGGGGCGGCGGCTCCGCCGATCCAGTACAACTTCATCCGGGAATGACGCCGTGAACCAGCATCCAACTGCGGACAGCGCATCCGAGACGGACGGTGTACCCCGCGAGGTCTGGGGCAGCCGGCTCGGCTTCCTCCTCGCCGCCGTCGGCTCGGCCGTCGGCCTCGGCAACATGTGGCGCTTCTCGTACGCGACCGCCGAACACGGCGGCGCGGCGTTCGTCCTGTTCTACATCTTTCTGACGTTCCTCGTCGGCGTGCCGGTGATGATCGCGGAGTTCGGGCTGGGCCGCTCCACCCGCCTGAGTCCGATCGGCGCACTGCGTCGCGCGGGTGGATCGGCATGGGTTCCGCTCGGCTACCTGTTCGTGGCCGCCGGATTCCTGATTCTCTCGTATTACGCAGTCATCGCCGGCTGGGTGACGCGTTATGCGTTCGACGCCGTCATGTCGCCGTTCCCGTCCGATGCAGGCGCGTACTTCGGTGAGGTCACGACGGGGTGGTCACCCATTCTGTATCACCTGCTGTTCATGACGCTGACGATCCTGATCGTTGCAGGTGGAGTGAAGAAGGGGATCGAACGCGTCAGCACGGTCATGATGCCGGTACTGGCGCTCATCCTCATCGGCCTCGCCGTATGGGCAACGACACTCACCGGGGCGGGGGAGGGCTACAGCTTCTACCTGACGCCGAGCTTCGAGGAGCTGTTCTCACTCGAGACGGTTGCCGCTGCGACGAGCCAGGCGTTCTTCTCGCTCTCGCTCGGCATGGGTGCGATGCTGACGTTCGCCAGCTATCTGAAGCGTGATACCGATCTGCCGAAGGAATCGACGATCGTCGCACTCTCCGACTTCGGCGTGGCGTTCATCGCCGGTATGGTCGTCTTCCCGGTCGTGTTCGCGCTGGGATTGCAGGACGCCGTCGGCGAGAGCACGGTCGGCGCACTGTTCATCTCGCTGCCCGGCGCGTTCCAGGCGATGGGCCCGACCGGCCGCGCGGTCGGACTGCTGTTCTTCGGTGCACTCTTCATCGGCGCGATCACGTCGGGCATCGCCCTGCTCGAGGTCGTCGTCTCGTCCGTGATCGATGAATGGAAGATCGATCGTCGCAAGGCGTCGATCGCGATGGGTATCGTCATCGCGCTGCTCGGCATACTGCCCGCGAGCGATCTCAACATCCTCAGCGCAATGGATGCCGTAGCATCCGAGATATTCCTGCCGCTGGGTGGGCTGTTCCTCGCGCTGCTCGTCGGCTGGGGGCCGCCGAGCAAGCGACTCGAGATATTCATTGAGGGGGCATCGCCGGCCATTCGACCGCTCATGTCCGGCTGGCTCTGGACCCTGCGCATTGCCGTGCCGCCGCTGCTCGTCATCGTGCTGACGCAGACGGTGCCGGCTGGCCTGGCTTCCATCCGCGCCATCGGAGGATAGTTCGCACGTGAGGCCGGCTGCTGGAATTGCAGCCGGCCTCATGTCCGTCAGGGCAGTTCCTCTCCCCGGTGCAGCTCGAAGGAATAGCGACGGTACTGGTCGGGATGAGCCAGATAGTCGCTGATCCAGACTTCGAAGGGCGGGAGCGGAAGGCGCCGCTCCAGTTCCTGCACCACGCTCATCGCCATCTGGAACCGGTCGCTCTCACGGAAGTCGATCCGCCGGCCCGCCAGCAGGATCTCCACCATTTCGCGGAAGTGGGCAGGGTCGAGCAGCGCGATGAGGTGCGCGACCTGATCGAGGCGATACGAATCGTACAACCCGCGCAACTGTTCGAGTGACGGAGGATCGCGACGCTGCCACTCGCTTTCACGCTGGCCCGCGCTGCGCTTCATCTCCTGCCGGAACCAGCGGTGCAGCTCGGGCGGAGAACCACTCCGTCGCTCGTGTGTCGATAGTGCCGAGTCGAGGAGAGCGAGCAGCAGCGGACGGCCCAGACCGCGGGCCCGCTGGTCCACCGTCGCTTCGTCGCGCTCCAGGAAGAGGTCAGCCGTGCGGATCTCTCCCGGCCCGGCCGTCATCAACGCCGAACGAAATGTGAAAT
>JAGTUV010000126.1 GCA_018224305.1 Gemmatimonadota bacterium | reverse complement strand
GCACGACGCGCTCTTCAGGGCGCCGTTCGCGCGTCTGAGTTCGCGGCGGGTTTCGGGCTGGCCAGCGTGGTGTGAAACACCGGCTGACTGCGCTCGTACAGCGGCCACAGCCGTCCCTCATCCTGCATCACTTTCAGCACTGCACCGAGTTCGCCCTTCAGATGGTCCGAGTATGTATTTCCCAGGCTGTCCAGACGCATTGCAGCTATCGCATCGATACGCGCGCGCAGCCGCTGATCCGCATCGCCGTCGCCGGTGACTGCACTCCGCCATGGCGCCCACGATTCGAACGATGGCGGCGCGAACTCGTTGTACGCGATGTCGATGGTGGTGCCGAACTCGTGCGAGCTCTCCGTCTGGCTGGCGTTCCGGTTCCGGGCACGAAGCTCCTGCTGAAGCGCGCCGGTCCGCAGCGCCGAACTGATCTCGAAGCGGAACGGCGGCAGGCCCGCATCGTTCAGTCGCTCATGGAAACGATCACCCAGCTCCTCCAGCGCGGCCAGCTTGTCAGGCGTGACGTACGGCAGCGACTGATCGAGCTCGCGCACCACCCAGTGACGCGTGCTGTCCGGCAGCCGGACCAGCGAGCCGGCACTGACGTGTCGCGCGATGGTTGCCGTGTCGGCGACAGGCGGAACGCCCAGTGCGCGCGCCCGCGCGATGTGCTCCTCGTTCAGGTGTCGGCGGAGTGTTCGGCGGACGGACAGAATCAGTCCCGGCAGTGAATCGAGTTGCTGCTCGACCGTCGCCAGCTCCGACTCCATCCGGGCGGTGGCCTCCCTCTCCGCTACGGGGTCTACTGTCGCTTCGGACGGTTCAGTGTGACGCTCGGTGGTGTCCTGGGCTGTGTCGCACGCGCAGATGATGACGATGCCCGCGAGCACCGCCATCGCCTTCGAATGTTCGCTATTCCGCATGAACTGCATCGAATCCCCTCATTTCCCGGTGTCCTGCTCATACTTTGCAAGTTCCCGTCCGCGCGGGTTGCGCCCGCTGCACCACAGTCGCACTATGCACGAGCGACCGCCGGACCACGGCGGATGCGGCAGCCCCCCATCAACCGATTCCTCGCGTTCACGTGACCAAACGGAGAGTCCCATGCGATTCAGTCGGATGTCCGCCCTTTGTGGTGTGCTGGCCGCTCTCATCATGACATCGCCGCTTGCCGCGCAGGAGTTCCGGCTCAACCGGACGATCGAGACGCTCGAGTCCGATGCCGCGGTGTTCGGACTGTTCACGGCGAACCTGTCGCAGCAGAACGCGCGCGCACTCGCGACGTCCGATCTCGACTTCCTGTTCATCGACATGGAGCACTCGCCGTTCGACGTCGAGACGCTGCGCACGTTCCTGCTCGGCATGCTGAATGTGCGGCAGGTGGCGGAGCGCGGGAACCCGCAGATGGCCGTGACGCCGCTCGTGCGCATCCCCGCGAACGGGCGCAACGATTTCGATCACATCGTGAAGCAGGTGCTCGACGTCGGCGCGTTCGGCGTGGTGTTCCCGTTCATCGAATCCGCCGAACAGGCAGAACGCGCGGTTCGCGCGATGCGCTACCCGGCGCGTCAGGGCTCGCCGATTGCCGAGCCGCGCGGCGGGCGCGGGTCGTCGCCGGGCATCGCGTCATGGTTCTGGGGCGTCGGCGATTACTCCGCGCGCGCGGACGTGTGGCCGCTCAATCCGCGCGGCGAACTGCTTGCCGTGCTCCAGATCGAGTCGCGCGAAGGCGTGGAGAACATCGACGCGATCGCTGCGGTGCCCGGCGTCGGCGCGATCTTCGTCGGGCCGAGTGACCTGTCGCTGTCGTACGGCCTGCCCGGCAGCAGTCCCGATGTCACGAACGCCATTGCTCGCGTGCTCGCCGTGTGCATCGAGCGCGACATCCCGTGCGGTATCACCACCGGATCGGGTTCCGTCGCGCAGCGCCTCGCCGAAGGCTTCAAGTTCGTCACGATCGGATACTGGAGCGATGCGGGCATCTCGACCGAGCCCGGCAACGCGCTCGGTATCGGTCGCCGCGCTGCGGGCAGGACGGGCGGCAACTGACAACGGGGCGGCCGCCGGACGGAGTGTACCCGCCGACGGCCGCCCTGCCCGCCGAACCCGTCCGCCCACCGGGGGGTATACCCGTAAACACCTCTCATTCAACAATATCAGCGTCGATGACGCCGTCCGTCGTTCACGCGCGTACAGGAACATGCACCCCATGAATTCCAACCGTCGCTACATGCGACGAGCGTCCGTCCTGGCTCCGATCGCGTTCATTGCTGCGTGTGCTACTGCTTATGTGGCACCCGCCGACCGCACGGACACGGTTGCTGCGTCGGGCGGTCACACCGACCACGTCATCATCGTCTCCATCGATGGACTGCGGCCTGACGCGATCGAGCGTTTCAATGCGCGCACGCTCCAGCGGCTGATGGAGGAAGGTGCGTGGTCGCTCGAAGCGACGACCATCACGCCGAGCATCACGCTGCCCTCACACACATCGATGCTCACAGGTCTGGAAGCGGAGGCGCACGGCGTGACGTGGAACACGGAGGACATGGACACGCACGGCCACATTCTTTCACCCACCATCTTCACCGCGGCGAAGCGTGCGGGACTGCACACGGCCGCGTTCTTCAGCAAGGTGAAGTTCCAGCATCTCGCGGTCCCGGGCACGCTCGACCATGTGCAGGTGCCGACCCGCTGGCCGGGCATGGCGTGGGCGGAGAGTACCATCGATCACATGAAGCGCTACCTCCGCACCGCGCGGCCGAATCTGCTGTTCGTGCATTTCGCGGATCCTGATCTGGCCGGCCACATGTTCGGCTGGATGTCGAGGCCGTACGGCAGCGCGGTGCGCACGGTCGATGCGAAGATCGATGAACTGGTCAGTATCGCCGATCACACGTTCGGCGCCGGCAACTACACATTGATCGTGACCGCGGACCACGGCGGCCACGGCCGCAGCCATGACACCGACGACCCGCGCAATGTGCAGATTCCATGGATCGCGTGGGGCGAGGGGGTAGCTGCGGGCACTGAGCTGCCTGCCGGGATCCGCACCATCGACAGTGCGGCCACTGTGCTCTGGCTGCTCGGTATCGATGCCAGGGAGGAGATCACGGGACGCGCAGTGACCGCCGCGTTCGACGTGCGCTAACCGCCGCCGCACCTTGCAACCGCATGCCGCTGCATGACGTAGTGTCAGAAGTGGTCGGATTCTCGAGTGAGAGGGAGCCATGGACACGCCCTACGAAGACCTGGAGCAGGCACCGATCCATCCTGTGACCGTCACGCTGCCGGCGGCGACGGAGGAGCGGAACCGGCTGACCGTCG